>VGWZ01000013.1 GCA_016873595.1 Nitrospira sp. | reverse complement strand
AAAGATAATACATGGGAGAAAAGATATGAAACCTTAAGCTCAGAGATTAAGAAGATTTATCCAGTGGTGAGTATAATAATCGTAGCCTATAATAATCTATCCTACACAAGACTGTGCATTGAAAGCGTATTTTCAAAAACCATGTATCCAAATTTTGAGATTATTATTGTAGATAACAATTCAACAGACGGGACAAAGGATTATTTGCAGGATTTGGCTGGTAAAAACCCTGATGTAAAAGTCATCTTAAACGACGAGAATGCGGGGTTTGCAAAGGCTAACAATCAAGGGATTTTAGCCTCATCAGGGGCATATATAGTTTTTTTGAACAATGACACTATAGTCACAAGGGGCTGGTTGACCAAGCTCATCAGTCATCTCCAGGATGAAACGATAGGTATAGTTGGACCTGTGACCAATTATTGTGGGAATGAGGCTAAGATAAGTGTTCCTTATAAGACAATTGATGAGCTTGCGGAATTCTCGGAGAGATATATATGGGAACATATGGAGTCTGAGAGTTTCGATATAAAGGTACTAGCCATGTACTGCCTTGCCATGAGAAGGAGTATTATAGATGAGGTAGGTTTGCTTGATGAGCGGTTCCAAATCGGGATGTTTGAGGATGATGACTTTGCACACAGAGTAAGATTAAAAGGTTACAGAGTTGTTTGTGCAGAGGATGTATTCATACACCACTTTGGAGAGGCGTCGTTTAATAAACTTAAAGAGAGCGGTGAATATAAGAGAATTTTTGAAGAAAATAAAAAAAGGTTTGAAGAGAAATGGGGAATGAAATGGGAACCTCACAGATACAGAGATCATCCCACTGCATAAATGTAATACCTAAAGAAGCAGTGGTTCCTAAAAGAAGGTCTGTAGACGAGGTGTTATTCTTTCACGAAGTTCTGGAAACCCTCTCTCCTGACAGTAAAGTTCTTGATGGCGGTTGTGGATCAGGTTCTTTTAGTTACCATAAGTTTCCTCATTTAAAAATAAAGGCAGTGGATATTGCAGTCCCTGATACCCTGGATAATTTCCCGAATAATGTTGAATTCTTGATATCATCCTTATCTAACCTTCCCTTCGAAAATAATTTTTTTGATTTTATCATTTTTAACTGGGTTCTTGAACATGTCCTGTCTCCCGAAGTCGTTCTCTCTGAGGCATATAGAGTTTTAAAGGATGGCGGCCTTTTGTATGCTTCCATCCCTATGGGTGATAGTTTTCAAGACAGATTCTATAGGTTTTTGCTAAAGGGTGGCGGACATATACAACGATTCACCTGTGAGTCTTTTATGGCTATGGCTTACTCTGCTGGTTTTATGCTGTTGAGTTTTTGCGAATGGCCTACAGGGTATGCTTGGGTTAAGAATTTAAAATTTCATAAAAATGTAAGAGGTAAATGGTTGGTATTCTTTTTAGAGAAGCTGACTGGAAAAGAATTTAATTACCTATGGATAAGGGTTGTTTATTCAATAGCGAAGATTTTTGGAAAAGATCTCATGGCAAAAGGGAATATGATTTTTCTTTTTTCAAAAACAGATAAGGTGCGGTTTAGATATATCACTCATGGCTGTCAAAACTGTGGGTCTGGCGCTTTTATTTGTAGTGACTTTTATAAAGGCAAATCTGGTTGGGAATGCCCTTCTTGTGGTAAGATTAATATTTTTGTCCCTGTAGGAAATAAACAAAAAGGATTTTTACCATTAGTAATCCAAAAAGTTGGTCTAACTGCCATCAAAGCAGGTAAAGATTTTAAATTTAATGGGCAATTTGCTCTATGGGCTATAACTAAAAATGCAACAGAAACAACTGTAATTATATGGGGCGAAATGCAATTATATACAACATTTGGTAGCCCCGCGCATCTTACTGCGTTAGTTCCCAATGAGCTTTACACCAAGCCAGGGCAATACCAGATATATTTATTGGATACTAAAACGGGTGCTAAGTCAAACACTGTAGTTATTACTGTTGAGGAGTAAAAGCGGTTATTTTTATATACCTAATTCAGTTCCATCCACTTATTCCTGAAGATCACAGATTTTGGGATGATAAGTGATGGGGAGAAATCTTAGTTAAGATGTTTTATGCGGTTACTTAGTCGTCAACATTTTTTAATTTATGGCTTAGGTATTCTTTTTTTATTCTGGAGTGGATTTGTTTTATCCAGGTATTTCTATGTACTCACCAACCTTCCTTGGCTTACATTGAATCTTGGTAGTTCAGGTGGGCTTGTCAATAAGGAGATAAGTAAACTTATTTCATTAGCGGTTCTCATTATCTTTTTTAATATTGTTGGAATTATTGTCAGTAGAATTTCAAAACAACCGATTAGTAAGATACTGATTGCAGGGCTTTTGATTGCAACAGTTTTACTATTAAGCATTTCTGCTGATCGTCTCCTCTGGTTTAAAACAGTACTGTTTTTTGGTGTTATGATTCTGACGGGGTTTGGCGCAGTCTTTCTGTATAGAATTATCTTTAAGTCATCAATCCCATATTGGGCGGGTCTATTGCTATCTATAATCATAATTCACTTCTGGCTTTTTGTCACTGGTTTATCAGGCATGTTTCGTCCTGCCATTGTATTGCCATTTATCATCTTTCTGGCTGGAATAGGCTGTATCGAATTATGGAAAAACAGTAGAACGATAACCAATAGAGCCATTGCTTTTGTAGATAATCTTAATTGGCCATCTTTGTTGTTCATAGAAGGATTATGGTTGGTATTAGCCGCTGGTTTTATAGCTGCTTGCACAACAGAAACATACAGCGATGCGATGAGAAACCATGTGCCTTTCATGATTAACCTTGTAAGAGATGGTGTCCTTGCCCCAAATTATTATTGGTACTCTCATCTCCAGGCATCACCTTTACAATTGCTATCTGCTGGTGGATATTTGTTTCTCGGTGAATTAGGTGCCAAGTGGTTTACTTGGCTAATGGGTATAACCATTATCGCAATTATAATTGCTGAGGTTTATGATATAACAAGAAAACAGGCTACTGCATTGGGCACAGGATTTATTTTTATTTCGATGCCATATATCTGGTTATGGTTAACAACAAATTATCAGGACCTCCCCACAGCTACTTTACTTCTCGCTGGACTGGCAACTTTTCGCCGAACCTTTACTGGCCAAGACGGGTATTTACCAATATCGGGGCTTTTTTTAGGTTTTGCAGTCATATCAAAATTCTTTGCAATTGTATTGATTATCCCAATGGCGATTATTTTTTCCTTATTCTACTCGAAACCGATACTATCATCGATAAAACAAAAGCCCATGTTACTTGTTTATGCTATTGCTGGGTTTTTTCTGACTGCAATTCCATGGCTGATATTGGTCTGGTATTGGACTGATAATCCATTTTTCCCATTTTTGAACAGTATTTTTAAATCGCCGTATATTGTCCCTAATTTTGTTGAAAATATTGCAGCTGGTCAACAGAAACTTTTTAAATTTCCATATGGCTGGATGGATGTGCTGTTGTGGCCGTGGTCTATGACCTTTCAGACCAATAACTTTGGAGAACTTCCTGCTGGGGGAACAGGTCCTTTTTTTCTTATTTTTTATCCTGTGATTCTGATATATGTAGTCTGGTACGCGCTTTATAGAGGCAAGGGAACATTAGGTAAAGTATCTGTAGCCATATTTCTAGTGGGAATGGCTTATCTTGCAGGTCTTACTTATATGATTAAGATACCATATATGCGATACTGGAGCACTGGTTTGGCTGTAATTGCAATACCTATGGGGATCACTTTTTCTGAGATGCTGGCTACAGTTAATAGCAAAAACCGAAATTGGATTTCAGTTGGTTTTGTGGCTACTTTGGTAAGTATTTCACTGGCAATACTCTTTGCATGGGGTGTAAGGTTAAATTATGGCTCACCAGATGGAATAGGTTGGTCACTATATACAGGAAAAATAAGCAAAGATGAGTACCTTAAGACAAGAACTGGAAATGTTTATCTTTATGTTAATAAGCATATAAAGCCAGGCGAAAGTATTATGGCTGTGGGCTACGAACAGCTTAACACATTTAATAATTTTACTTTCCAGCTTAATATATGGTATGACAAAAACATGGGATTGCATACCTTGAGAGATTACGAAAATCTCGTGAGTAAAGCGAATGTCCGTTATTGGGTTGTTAAAGACAGTTTTAAAACTGGATATTATGCTGATATCGGTGTTGCACAAAAATACTGGCAAGAAGGTATGTTAGTATGTAGCCAAGATGGATTTTCCGTATACTCAACAAGATTATCTGCTGAGCCGAAATCTATCGCCGAGATAAAATTGTCATCTACTGTAATAACAGCTACCACTAAAGGTGACTGGCGTATTGCGGGTAATATATTAGGTTTGAGCAGGGTTAAAGCACAAGGCCAATTTGATAGCCAGATTTACAGTGAATTTTTACCTCCAGCAGAAGCTAAAAGATTATCAGGTTCTATTTACTTTATACCAGATCAGGATGGTGCGGTAATACTAACCGATATAATCTGGCGTCATGGAAATCGTGAGATATCAAGGAGTGTAAGCTCCACTAAGAAGGCTATCAAAGGTCAGCTAAGTATTCTGAATTTTGGCGTGATGCGACCTGCTGATGCTGATAGGGTACTTATTATAGTACGCCCCTGGCGGCGTGAAGATGGCATGATAACAATTGAAGGAGCAAAAATACACTGGTGGCAATGACAAGAGTAATAAATTATAAATTGGAGTTACAAAATGGTAACTAAGGAACGTATCTTATGTCCAGTATGCGATTCTAAGGACTACAGGGTTTTGTATGAACCATGGGTGAATATTCAGGAACCGGTTAAACTTTATGGCGCAGCCTCTGGCATTCCAGGAACACAAAGAGTGGTCAGATGTCAGGATTGTAGTATGATATACGAAAATCCAAGATTTTCCGATGATGTTATTTTAAAAGGTTATATGTCTTCTGAAGAGTCAGGGCATGACAGTCAATATCCAATGCGTGTTCGGAGTTTTTACCGTGCTTTACTGTCTCTTCAAAATAACATTCCTGGCAAGGGAGCAAAAGTCCTTGATATCGGAACATCTGGAGGAGCATTCTTAGAAGCAGCTAAACAATTTGGTTATGATGCTGTAGGATTAGAACCTTCAGGTTTTCTTGTAGAACAAGGGGAAAAAAGAGGGCTTGCCATTGAGCAGGGGACGATTGATAACCATTCTTTTAAACAGTCATCTTTTGACATGGTCTGTTTGTGGGATGTCATTGAGCATTTAACTAATCCGAAAGGGGCACTTCTAAAAATTAAACCTCTCCTCAAATCAGGGGGTATTTTGTTGATAAATTACCCTGATATTGGCACACGATTAGCGAAGATAGCAGGCCGTAGGTTCTGGTGGATACTTTCTGTACATCTGCATCATTTTTCCCCTGCCACAATCAGAGAAATTTGTAATCGTACCGGGTTTACTATCTTCCATTTTCAGAGATATTGGCAGACACTCCAGTTCGGTTATCTTGAAGATATGGCAATTCATTACAAGATACCATTGAGCAAATTACTCAAGAAGATTACCCCCGGCTTTATTCAAAGGATTCCTATCCCTTATTACGCAAGCCAGACTACAGCTCTTGCTAGGGTAAAGGAACAATGACGGTATATATCCTCGGTGGTGGACCTACGGGTCTTGCTCTTGCTCATAGTCTTGCGGGAAACTCCGATATTTTTTTTGTCGTCATAGAGCGTGAGGGGGCTATAGGAGGCCTTGCCAAAACAGTCCAATGGAAAGATTATGGATTCCATGATCTTGGACCTCATAAAATATTTATTCTTGATAAGGATTTGATGTCAAGGGTGGAAAGCCTTCTGCCGTCTGAAGATTGGTTAACCCGTGAGAAAAAAAGCAGTATTTACATGAAAGGACATTTTCTTCCATATCCCCCGTCACCATTATCACTTGCAAGTGTTTATGGACTGATCAATTTTGTAGGTATGGTGCTCGATTATGGAAAAGCTCGAATTCACAATTTGATTTATAGTAGAACAGTAAATACTTTTGAAGATGATCTGGTAAATCGTCTCGGTTGCAAATTGTATGAAGCTCTTTTCAAGCCTATTGCAATGAAGCTCTGGGGATACCCGTCTAATTTGGATGTTAAGTTGTCAAAGGGAAGGGTGCAAACCCCGTCTTTAACAGAAGTGATTAGTCGCTTATTGAAAATCCGATCCTCAAGCAGTTTTGAGGCACTGAATTTCCGCTATCCAAAAGGTGGTATTCAAAAAATATGGGAGGCTATCGTTTTTAAAACCAAAAACCAAGGAACATATTTTCTTAACCATAAGATTGAGAAAATAATTGTTGAGAATAATAAAGTCTGTAAAATAATTTATAAGGATAAAGTTACAGGAAAAGAAAAAGAGGCAAGAGTTAAAGTAGATGATTTTCTGTTTTCTACAATTCCGTTATTAAAGCTCACAGAAATTATGGGTAATGCTATTACAATAGACACTAAAGAATGCATAAAGAAGATTATTCAGCTTAATGATCTTATCCTTGTTTTCCTCAAGATTGATAAAACTAGCCTATTGGATGAATCATGGGTGTTTGTTCCTGATCCAGAAATTATTTTTCATCGTCTGAGTGAGCAGGAGTCTTTTGATCTAGACATGACTCCGGGTGGCAGTATAATTTGTTGCGAAATTATGAGTAACGAAACGCGCCGTTTAAATGAAATGACTGATAAGGAATTAATTGCTGCTGCAAAGAAAGGTCTTCATGATATGGGCTATAAAAGTTTCTCTGTGATTGACCAGAAGGTGATGCGTCTGCCAGCTTCATATCCTGTTTTCCGGCCTGGTTTTGAACCTGATTTGGAAAAGATTCTTGATGAGTTGGATCTCATAGAAAATTTTCGCACGATCGGGAGACAAGGTGCTTTTAACTATATCGGTACTCTTGATGCCATGGATATAGGTTATGGAGCTGCCCGATGGTTCATGAATCGTAGGGGGAATAATTCAGTGAGAACATGGAAAGAGGAAAGACAAAGGACGAAACATTATCCTGTTTTGGATTGACCATGAAAATTACTTTGATTTCTCCGAGGATTGCAGTTCAAAAAGGCGATTTCTTTGGTTCAGGAGTTCCTTATTGGCCTATTGAATTGGCAATTTTATCAGCTTTTCTCCGAGATCGTGGCGATGAGATTTCAGTCATTGATCTCTTCGGATCTTCTCCTACAACTCTGGAAGAAGTAGATGACCATTATCTTCAAGGGAAGCCGTTTGAATCTTTCACTGGGACCCCATCAGTCGCGAAGGCAGAGATGTTTATACTCTTTGCTCTATCATATATGGCACACAGAGAAATTCTCTCAATTGCAAGAACGCTCAAAGGATTGAGACCAGATATAACTTTATGTGTTTTAGAAAATTCATATGCGGTTACTGCATATTCTATCCCACAGGTGGCAGAAGATTTCTTTCAATCTGGCGTTTATGCACTCTTGTGTGGAGAGGTTTACTGGAATTGGGATGAAATATTAGAGTTTCTTAAAAATAAAAATATAGCTAAAATACCAGAAAATGTTCTTACACCAGTTCTTCCCAAGGACTACAAGATAAAAAGGAAAATCAATAAAAACCCTACGTATCCTATTCCTGAATGGGATTTATTTAACCTGAAAAATTACTGGTCAATTCCCTACTCACACGGCCCTAAGACGAAACAATATTTTCCTATTTTAACCTCCCGTGGTTGTCCTTACTCTTGTGATTTCTGTGTCGTCCCGGAAACTAACCTTAGACAATGGCGCGGTCGTGCTCCTGAAGAAGTCGTAAAAGAAATGATTATCTTAAGAGATCGCTTTGGAGTTCGACATTTTCAGATAGAGGACCTCAATCCCACAGTTAACGGTGCCCGATGGGAAGAGATTTGCCGTTTGCTGATTGAACAAAAAGCTGGGATATTCTTTTATTTTGTGAGTGGTACAAAGGCAGAGACAATACAAATAGATCAAATACCACTCTATGCTGAGGCTGGTTGTAGGTACATCTCGATTAGTCCAGAATCCGGTAGTCCAAATGTGGTCAAAGCCATGGGGAAATCCTTTGATCACACTCATGGATTGCGGCTCATAGAGGCTTGTCATAAGTATGGGATTTATACCCAAGCCTGCTTTTTAGTTGGGCACCCTTCGGAAAGTCCAGAAGATCACCGGCTTTCTTGTGAATATTTAAGAGCTATGGTCTGTTCGGGTTTGGATGAAGTTGCTGTTTTCGTAATAGCTCCTTTTGCAGGGAGTCTTCTTTATAAACACAATAGTATTAAAATGACCCCTTCCACAATGCTGACAAGCTTCAGCCCAAAAGGTCGAGAGGGATGGAATGAACTATCAAGAAGGCGGAAGGAACTCGTTAGAATATTTTTTACTGAGAGGCTTAAAAGAGGAGCTGGTATTTGGATTCAGGGTATACGTGCCCTTTTGGGAATTCCTCGAACCAAAATGGAGAATTTACCCCGCAGAATAATGTTCATATATTCGCTAGTTTTGAAATATTACATACAACGACTATTAACACTGAAATAAGAATGTAAGACCAGCGTTGAATAATAAAGGATAGCTTGTGGATGCATATAGGATGAATGTTATACCGCGTATCTTGTTGGCAATACCCTGCTACAATGAAGGAGCCAATATTAGTAAGATCTTACAGGAAATAAAAGAACAGGAGACCGATTGTGATATAATTGTTGTCGATGATGGGTCATCAGATAATACCTATTTCGTGGCCAGCCAGTTTTCTCATTGCGTGAAACTGGTGGCTAACCTGGGCATTGGTGGCGCTGTGCAAACTGCCTTAAAATATGCACTGGAAAATGATTATGATCTCTTCATTCGGATAGATGGCGATGGTCAGCACCCACCCAGCCAAATACATGTGTTAATAAAAAGCTATTTAACATCATCGGCAAATTTAATCATTGGTTCAAGGTTTCTATTGATTGGTGATTTCCAGTCAACATGGACACGCCGTTTAGGAATCGGAGTAATCAGAAGTGCCTTTAAATGGTTATTTGGTCGTAAGATTACAGATCTCACGAGTGGTTTTATGTTGATGGATCGGAAAGCCATCCGCCTTTTCAGCGCTGAATATCCTCAAGATTTCCCCGAACCTATTTCGACAGCCTTTGCTTTAGAACGTGGGCTTACTGTACGTGAAGTGCCAGTACAAATGCGTGCGAGAGAGCAAGGAAGTAGTTCAATCAGGGGGATAAAAATTTTTGCATACATGGTGCGTGTTATTGGATATTTAATTCTTATCCGTATGGGCAGACATATTTAGGTTATGGAATATCATCCTACAATTCAAACTGTTATTTTTGTAACGATTTTTCTGATAGTGTATTTAGTTGCGCTTGTGAAGAATACCATAAAGAATTCTATTGACTTTTATGATTTAATACTTCTGTCATCTGTTGCGGTTATTCCTTCAATTTTTGTTTTTTTCCCAAAACTTGTAGTTAGCCTTGCTCGGATAGTAGGTGTCGAATTTCCTTTTTTACTTCTTTTCGGCTCGCTTTTCTTTATTGTTTTCGTTTATTTATATCGATTGGTCATCAAAATTAACCAACACCATAACAGGATTATCCTGCTAATACAAGAATTCAGTTTACTCATAGAAAAATTACAAAAGAAAAAAGCGAATGTTCCAGAGCAAAAGCAGGATGAATAAATTTATAGCCAGGATATGGAAACCTTTTATTAGCTTTTGTATACTCGCATACATCTGGAATACCATTGCTATTGAAGACCTGCAGAAGGTGATCAATCAAATTCGCCTTGAACCACTACTACTTGCGCTTGCTGTATTCATGATTGCTCAAATTATAGCAGCTCAGCGCTTTGTATATGTAATGAGAACACTCAAAAGAAGGGTGTCTTTAAATCTTTCAATTCGTGTCCACTTCATTGGACTCTGGTTCAATCAGGTCTTACCTACGAGCTTAGGAGGGGATATGGTAAAAGTGATGGTGTTGCGGAAAAGGCTTGGAATAAGCCGTGCCATTCGGGGAGCATTACTTGACCGTATCTCTGGTTTCATGATATTAATGCTCAGCACTCTTGTTTTATTACCCTTCTATCACTCCGTTGTTGGTGAGGATTCATTAACAATTACCGCAGGAGTGCTCTCCACGGGTTTTTTTATCGGACTTATCATTGCTATTTATTTTAGCGGTAAATCTCAGATACGTAAACGTTTACCTCGCTCTTTCCACTATGTGTTTCTCCTCTTACAAGATATACGGAGATTCAGGAAGTGGAGACCTTTCTACAGGCAACTCTGGACTTCTATAGTAGTGCATTTGAATGGTATTGCTGCATATGCTCTCATCGGGAAAGCCCTCGGAGTGAACCTGAGTCTATCTATCTATGTACTTCTTGTGCCATTAGTTTTTCTTGTCGCTCTCATTCCAATTTCTTTTGCTGGCTGGGGTATTCGAGAAACAGGTGCAATTGGATTGTTCAGCATAGTCGGTGTGACGGCAGAGGAAGCATTCGCTATGTCTTTAGTCTTTGGCTTACTGTTGATTGTCGCCGGGTTGCCAGGTGGGGTGCTATGGTTTTTCAAACAAAAGACTAATCATTAACTTATAATGATGATATCACCGAGGATGTGAAACATATTTGGTAACTTTTTTGTAGAGGGAGTCAAATAAAGATTGGGTATCCGTAAAAGGATTCTTCTTGTTGCTTATAACTTTCCACCTCTCATATCGCCTCAGTCACTGCGATGGTTTTATTTATGCAGGGAGTTAAGTCGGGGAGGTTACTTAATAGATGTTTTGACTATAAGGATGCCTACTGCATTTCGTGATATGGTGGATGATGTATCGAAAGAAATTACGATATATCGTACGTTCCCCGGCCCCTTTTATTACTTAACGTTTAAATACTCCCAAGAGTCATCCAAAAGCGAAAAGTCTGGGATGTCTGTCAATCACTCTACTTTTTGGAAAATTCTTTCCGGCATCCATTTTAAAACTTACAAGATATTAAATAACCTCTTTATCCCGGACATTTATTCCGAATGGCTTCCTTTTGCTATAAAAATAGGTTTAAATCTTACAAAGACAAAAAAATATGACCTCATCATATCATCTTCAGAGCCGAGGGTATGTCATCTGATAGGCTATTTCTTGAAAAAAAAGGCTGGTGTTCCTTGGATAGCTGATTACGGTGACCCATGGATTTATCCTGTGCCTATTTCCCCAGAATTTAAATGTAAAAAGAAGATTATAGAAAGAATTGAGAGAAATATATTAAAGAGAGTGGATGCGATTTCTGTTACTTCAGAGGGGATCAAAAAACTATATCTTGAAAGATATCCCTCTCTTAATGAAGAACGTATTCATGTTGTAACCCAGGGTTTTGATCCAGTCATGTTTTCGCAGGTAAAGAAAGAGATGTCATCTAAATTTAGGATTGTCTATTGTGGTAGTTTTTATAAAAACCTGCGAGACCCGATGGCTTTTTTCAAGGCAATAAAGGAAATGGATAAAGAAAATATTGAGGTAATAATAGCAGGAAGGATAAATGAATTTGCTGATATTTTGAAGAAGGAAGGTCTTTGTGAAAAGATTAAATATCGTGGTTTTTTGGATCATAAAGAATCATTGGCCTTACAGAAGAGTGCTACAGTGTTGTTGCACATTGGCAATTTTACTGATGTCCAGGTTCCGGGAAAGATTTATGAATATTTTGGAGCAGAGAGGCCAATTCTTTGTATAAAAGGGATCGATAGAGACCTATCAGCAGAGCTGGTAAAAAGATATAATAAAGGGATTATGGCAGATAATAAAAAAGAAGATATAACAGAAGGAATTATGAAGCTTTATGAGCTTTGGCAGAAGGGTTTATTGGATGCGAGTTTTAACCTTGATGCGGTCGAAGACCTAACGTGGCGAAAAAGGGCAGAAGATATTAGTAATATTATAAAAACACTATGAGGATACTCTTCTTTTTTGGGACAAGGCCAGAAGCTATCAAGTTGGCTCCCTTAATCAAGGAATTCAGTAAATATCCAGAAAGGTTTGATTTAAAGGTTTGTGTTTCTGCACAGCACAGAGAAATGCTTGATCAGGTACTCAATTTTTTTAATATAAAGCCTGATTTTGATCTTAACATAATGAAGGAGAACCAAAACCTGTTTCATGTAACTACAGAAGCCCTGATTGGTATTGGAGAGGTTATTTCTAAATGCAAACCAGATTGGTTAATTGTTCAGGGTGATACTACGACAACTTTTGCAGGAACCTTAGCTGCCTTTTATAAAAAAGTAAAAGTTGCCCATATCGAAGCAGGACTCAGGAGCTTCAATAAACATGCTCCTTTTCCAGAAGAGATCAACAGAGTTTTAACGACACATCTCTCTGATTTACACTTTGCTCCCACACCGAAGGCCAGAGAAAGTCTTTTAAATGAAGCTGTATCTGAAGATAAAATCTTTGTAGTTGGCAATACGAGTATAGATGCGCTTTTTTTCTGTTTAAAAAAGCTTTCGGGAGAAGACCCTGATCAATTTACATTCTTTAAATCAATTGATTTTGAAAAGAAAATAATCCTTGTAACCGGGCATAGACGAGAGAGTTTTGGAAAACCCTTTGAGAATGTATGTCATGCACTTAGAATGATTGCTCAAAATAACAATGTTGAGATTGTTTATCCAGTCCATCTCAACCCAAATGTGAGGAGGTCTGTTTTTAGTATCCTAAAAGGTGTGAAAAATATTCACCTCATGGAGCCTCTTGATTACCCTTCGTTTGTCCGGTTGATGAATAGGAGCTACTTGATTCTTACTGATTCGGGAGGTGTTCAGGAAGAAGCCCCGTCTCTTGGAAAACCTGTTCTTGTAATGAGAGATGTAACAGAGAGGACAGAGGGTATAGATGCTGGTACAGCTAAGGTTGTTGGAACAGATAGGGACAAAATTGTGAACGAGACAGTAAAACTCCTTAAGGATAAAACTGAATATGACAGGATGGCAAGGGCTAATAACCCATACGGTGACGGTATGGCCTGCACAAGAATAAGACAGATATTTGAAAGATATACTTAAGTTCTAAAAAATGACAAAATTAATGATGGTTATTCATAGCCTTAGAGGTGGCGGGTCGGAAAAAGTATTGTTAAATTTATTAAAGGGCTTAGATAGAAATGAATTTTTTATAACCCTTATCCTGTATGAGAGGGTCTTTGATTTTCCACTGCCAGAGAACGTAGAGGTTAAAATATTAGATATTTACACCAGCAGGAATATTTTAAAGTTAACAAAAAGTTTTATATTAAAGATTGTAAATCTTTCCAGGTTAATAAGACAGAACAAACCAGATATTGTGTTTAGTTTATTAAGCAGCACAAATGTCGCAGCAATCGTAGCAAAGTTATTCTCGTGGACGAAATGTAAGGTAATTGTTAGCGACCATACCCATCCCTCCACAAATCTTAAGAATGAGATATACGGCGGCATAACAAAAATTTTTATTAAATATCTTTATCCTAAGGCTAATAAAATAATAGCTGTGTCTGAAGGAATTAAACAGGATTTAATCAAAAACTTTAATATCCCCGAAGATAAAGTTGTGGTTATTTATAATCCTGTGGATATAAAGGAAATAGAAACGCTTTCCAAAGAAAAAGCAGATCATCCATGGTTTTACGAGGAGGTCCCCATCATAGTGTCCGTAGGGAGAATAACAAAACAAAAGGGCTATCCATATTTGATTAAGGCATTTTCTCTTGTGAAAAGGTCTTTGACGTGCAGGCTTCTTATTATTGGTGAGGGAGAAGATAAAATGGAGCTCATCGAGATGACGAAAGAATTAGATCTTAAAGGTGACATAGAATTTTTAGGCTTTCAAAAAAACCCCTTTAAATATATGGCGAGGTCGTCAGTTTTTATCCTATCATCACTTTATGAAGGATTTGGCAATGTTATCGTTGAAGCTATGGCATTAGGGTTGCCTGTTATTTCTACTGACTGTCCTTCAGGGCCATCAGAGATAATAGATGATAGGAAAAATGGACTTTTAGTACCTATAAAGGATGAAAGGGCATTAGCTAAAGCTATGATTGATGCACTTACAGACAGTAGGCTCAAAGATGATCTATGCAGGGAAGCTAAGTTGAAAGCACAGTCCTATGATTTGAATAAAATAATCGAAAGATACAGGAGCATCTTTTATGAAAATTCTTCATCTTCTTTATGAAAGCAAAGGTGACTATTTCGGTATTGATGTGTCAGAAGGTAATATAGGTTTTTGTTCATATTCGGTGAGACACTAAAACTATATTGAAAATTCTGTTGACTGTACAGAGATTTCAAGGTAAACTTTTCTCATGATAGATTGTCAACGCGAAGTCAAAATCCTTATCGGTCTCCTTAAAAGGCATCCAGTTGTTGGAATAGTCGGTGCACGTCAGGTCGGAAAGACAACACTGGCCCGTTTTCTCATGAGAACCATCGGTGGTACCTCCACATACTTTGATTTAGAAAACCCGGAAGATACAGCGCGTCTCTCTGATCCGATGCTCGCCCTCAAAGGACTGCGAGGGCTTGTCGTCATTGATGAGATACAGCGAGCGCCTGAACTCTTCCCCATATTGAGAGTGCTTGTTGACCGTCCGAAATCTCTGATACGCTTTTTGGTTCTCGGAAGTGCCTCTCCTGACCTCCTTCGTCAGGGTTCAGAAACGCTTGCAGGACGTATTTTTTATCATTAACTTAAAGGCTTTTCACTTGAAGAGATAGGGATGAAGAATCACCGGCGGCTGTGGCTGCGAGGAGGTTTTCCCAAATCATATTTAGCGACGTCTGACACGGCAAGCGATGAGTGGAGACGCGGCTTCATAAGAACTTTTCTTGAGAGGGACCTGCCACAACTGGGGATCACAATCAATGAGGAGTGCCATTTCTGATCTGAAACTTCGGCGATTGGATGTTATCCATGCAGGAGAGGAAACATTCAATCTTGCGAGGGATATACGGGCGCTTTCATTAATGCGTATACTTGAGGATATGAAGCCAGTGAGGCATGTTTCGTGAAAGGCAAAAGATGAAGATTCTTCACCTTCTTTATGAAAGCAAGGGAGATTATTTTGGAATCGGTGGTGTAGGATTCAGGGCGTATGAGATATATAAGCATTTAAGAGACAGGCATGATATTACCCTTTTGTGTAAGAAATATCCCGGTGCTCAAAATAAGGAAATAGAAGGACTCAGGCACATATTTGTTGGAACAGAAAGCAAGAGCCTTACGAAGACCTTACTATCATATGCTTATCAAGCCGTAATGTTCGTTAAAAGACATGCTGATGAGTTTGATATCATAATCGAAGAGTTCTCTCCTGCTATACCAACTTTTTTGCATGCGTTTACAAAGAAACCTGTTATCCTTCAAGTACAGGGATATACGGGCACTCTATATTTCAAAAAATACAATCCTGCCTATGCTTTGATGCTTTATATTATGGAACATCTGAGACCCCGGTTTTATAAAAAATTTATCTTTATAAGCGCGGAGACTGTTAAAAAACTTTTACCTGAAAACCTTTCACCCTCCCCCTCACCCCCTCCCGTCAAGGGAGGGGGAAGGGGTCTGGATGCTTCATCTGGTGTGGGGAAAAGTATCGCGGTCATTCCAAATGGTGTATCACCAGAATTACTGGATACACAACCTTCTGAAGGTGATTATATTCTTTATATAGGAAGGATAGACATCTATGGAAAGGGCCTTGATATTCTTATAAAAGCTTACAGGGAATTTTATAAGTCATTTCCAGATATAAGATTGGTTATAGCAGGTGATGGAAGGGATATGGAGGCATTTAAAGCCGAAATTATGACGTTACCTGATCATGTGAGAAAAAACATAGAGTTATTGGGATGGGTTTCTGGTGATAAAAAAGTAGAGGTAATAAACAGGGCATTATGTGTTGTATTTCCTTCACGGCATGAGGTTCAGTCAATAGCACTTTCAGAGGCAAGGGCATGTGGGAAGGCTGTTATCGTGAGTGATATTACTGAATTTAGTGAGGTGATCCAGAAGAGAGCCGGGATCTATTTCAAGAAAGAAGAGGCTATATCTCTTGCAAAGTCTATGACGAACCTCGTCACTAATAATGAACGAAAAGAGATGGGACAGAGGGGAAGGGATTTGGTGAAGGATTATACCTGGGATAAAATAGCGTTGAAGTACCAGGAGTTTCTCTATAGAGTTCTGGAAAGATATAAGTATTTAAACCAAATTATAATATCAAATGCTGAATGAATTACCTCTTGTTTCTGTGATAATCCCTGCTTATGACAACGCCCCTTTTATAAAGTTTGCTCTCGAGAGCCTTTTTCAGCAGACCTATCCACAGGAAAAAATTGAAATAATCGTCATTGATGATGGTTCTACTGATAACACCAATGAAATTCTCAACGAATATAGAAAGAAGATTATTTATGTTCATCAGGAAAACAAAGGTGTAGCAAGCGCAAGGAATAGAGGCATGTCTCTGGCGAAAGGAGAAGTGATTATATTTCTTGACGCCGATGACATGTGGCATGAAGAGAAAATCCAAAAAGTTATAGATAAATTCAGAGATAAACAGAACATAGGGATGGTGTATCATCCTATTGAATTAATTGATACCTAAATTGAGCGATTTATTTATTTAAAACCATATTAATCAAGGTATTCTAAAGAAAATGCAATCACCCAATAAGTGTCATTCTCTGGCTTGACCAGAGAATCCAGGGTTTCCCGTGAAAACGGGAATCCAGTTCCTTATATATAGTTCCCCGCTTTCGCGGGGACGGCGTCTGGATTCCCCGATCAAGAGACTGTGTCGCAATTATAGCAGAAGAAAGGGATGAAAGAAGGTCATTTATATGCTAGAATTCTGTAGGTATAGAAAGGAGACAATTATGGCATATAAATGTGGCAGTCGTGAGCAGATCACCTT
>VGWZ01000012.1 GCA_016873595.1 Nitrospira sp. | reverse complement strand
TTAATTATTTGACCATCAGATAAATCCTCAGACAACAGTAATGAAGCATTACCTCTTAGGGCTGCCTCTATAATCATAGCATCCCAGAAGGAATACTTATATCGTAAATGAATTTCTATCGCCTCTAATAAACTCTCTCCGTCATTGATAACAATATCCCATTTTAAAAGAATCCTGATGATTTCTTTAGCCTCAAGGACGCTTAATGGTTTAGGGATTTTCTTTGTTGCGGTAGCGAAAAACTCCTGTAAAACCTGGATGCTCAAAACTCCAAACCCTGAGTTCCATAAATCTTTTATGATTCTCAATGCTATCGCATGTTTATCTCCAGCGGAGACATCATGGGCATAAACTAAGATATTCGTATCCAAAAATACCTTATCTCCTCTCATGAAGTTCTTCTCTCGTTATTGAGATATGTCCCTTTGTTCCAAGGTCAAAACCTTTTTCAAGAATCTTTAGATGTCTTTCCATCGCCTCCTTGTAACCCACCTTTTCCCTCACCCTGTTTTCAACGGATTCCCTTATAAATGCACTAAGAGACTTATCTTCCTTTGCTGCTAATGCCTTGGCTTGTCTTAATAATGCCTTTGGTAAAGATAGTGTTACATTCTGCCTGTTCATTGATATCCTCCATTTTAAATTGCACGTAAATATGTGTAACACATTTTAGTGTGAATTGTCAAATATCCCGGACAATTATGGATACTAAAGGATTTTCTTCGTTCATTCTTTGAAGTGAACTTACGTTCAGAAATTTTATTTTTTATAAATAATCAAGGGGTATCTTATTTTGAATCCTTGTTTTTTGTGTCCTTACCATCTTGTTCTTTCTTGCCTTTATCTTTTATGAACTCGTCTATCTGTTTATCTTTAGTGCTCCCCCTATACCTGTCGACATAATCTGATGTTATATCCCGCGCCTCTTGCTGGTTTTTCATGACACGGGGTGTGAGAAGGATTATGAGTTCAGTTCTTTTAGTCTCGTCTATCGTACTGCCAAAGAGATAACCGAGTATAGGAATCTTGCTGAGAAATGGTATGCCCGATCTTGATTTAGTAATATCTTCTCTTATAAGACCCCCGATAATGATCGTCTCGCCATCCTGTGCAACAAGGTTTGTGGTAGCCTCTGTCTTGTCTATAGAGTCGAATGCTTGATTAGCAATTATTATCTTTTCTGCTCCAATTGAGGAAACCTCCTGAGATATCTCAAGAGAAACTAATCCGCTATCATTCACCTGAGGTTTCACCTTGAGTATGATTCCAATGTCTTTGTATTGCACGGTAGAGGTAGTGGTAGTTGTCACTGTGGTCCCTGTACCTATAGGGGTTGCCGTCGTTGAGGTCGCAATAGGAACCTGTGACCCTACCTGAATCCTTGCCTCACGATTATCAGATACGAGGATGTGAGGGGCAGCAAGAATCTTTGCCTTCCCCTCTGACGCAAGGGATTGGAGAAGTAACTTAACTTGGTTAGCTGCATCGTATGCAGTAAAGGTAAAGGTAGGAGAAGGGATTCTAGTGTCAAGTGTTAAAGGACCACTGATATTAATATTCCTATCAAAAGGTTTAAAGCCTTTTATAGTCAAATCATTTTGTATAGTCCATTGAATTCCAAAATCTAATTTGTCTGTAAGGGTTACACTAGCTATAAGCCCTTCAATCACTACCTGCCTTGGCAAAGTATCAATCTTCTTTACCGTCTCCTCTATAAAGGCATAATCAGCAGATATTGCAAGGATGATCAATGAATTAGCTATTTCATCAGCAAAGACCCTCGTATCTGGTGAGACCAAAAAACCTGTTCCTGTAGCAACTGCTGCCGCACCCAATTTTGGCGCTGAAGGAGTTGTTGTAGTAGGAGAAGGCGTTGTAAGAGAAGATGTGGAAGGAGTTGTCTTTAGTGGCTCTGTTTTTGGCGCAGTTGTTGGAGGTGCTGAAGGTGCTCCTCCTGAAAATATTGACTGGAGAAGTGAGGCAACATGGGCTGCTTTGCTATTCTGTAAGGGATAAACAAAAATCTTGGGTCTTGCCACTGCAAACATACCATCGAAGGCACTAACCCATTTCCGGACGTAATCCATCTGTTCTTTTGTGGATGCAATAACCATAAGTGCATTTAACCGATAGATAGGAAGTGCGCGTACTGTTCCACCTTTCACAGTTAAGCCTATGGCATTTTCAATATCAGCCATGGAATCCTTTATATTCACATTCTTAAAAGTGAAGAGCTCAATAGCAACCTTATCAGGTTCCTTTCCCACCTGAGCATACACAAGCTCCTTTGGGACTTCAGTTAAAGGAACTATTCTGTAAAGCCCTTGCTCTTCTACAAAACCAATGCCATTCAGTCTCAGGATTATCTCCATTATAGGCAGGACTTCATCACGAGGGATAGGGGTAACCGTCCTGAAAGTCACCCGTCCTTTAACCTTCGGATCAATAATATAATTAACCTTGAGCACTTCGCCAAATACTGTATGTGCAACCTCAAAGATATCTGCATCATCAAAAAAGAAGGTCACCGCGGCCTCCGATGCACGCATCCGAGGTGCCTTTGGTGGCTTCGGCGGAACAACCTGTTCGACAGGTCCGGCCTGTTCTGGCGCAGGCTGTTTAACCTCTGTTGGGGTTGGTGTTTCTGTGGGAGGTTGCACTAAAGCCCCTGTTTCACCAGGTTTTGATGACGTCGGTTCTGGTAGTATAGCTTTTGGAGGTTTTTTGTCATCGGGTTTTACAGTCCCCTGCTCTTGTTTCTCATCTGGTGCAGGACTTACTACAGCAGGCTCTTGTACTGGCGGTTGCAAAGGAGTTGCCCCCATTCCAAAGGAAGCGGTCTCTAACAGAAAAAGGATAAAAATAAAAAAAGCAGGATAAAAAATAAATCTTCTCACAAAAATCTCCTCCTTATTATAGTGCTTTAAAATAATGAATCCGTAACAGATTGTCAAGGCAGAGTTTCTATTGATTCTGAAAGCTTGAGATATTGATTCTCTCATGCCATAATTAATAGACTTAAAAATCTGTCAATACATTAACTGAAAGAGAATGAAAAGAGGAGGGCTTGTTGGAGCTTTACAGGCAGACAATTTCTGAGTTAAGAGACCTTCTTGATAGAAAAGAAGTCTCTGTTAAGGATATAGTCAGCTCTATTTATCAGAGGATAGATGCTGTTGAGGAGAAGGTAAAGGCATTTGTGACCATCACAGAGGATAAAGCTCTAAAGATGGCTGAAGATGCTCAGAAGAAGCTCGATTCTACTGAGAAACAAAGCAGCAAATCCTTGCTCGGGATTCCTATTTCGATAAAAGATAATATGTGCACTAAAGGCATCCGCACTACATGCTCATCAAAAATACTCTATAATTTTATCCCGCCGTATGAAAGCACGGTGACATCGAGACTCATCGAGCAAGGGTATGTCCTCATCGGAAAGACAAATCTGGATGAATTTGCAATGGGTTCATCAACAGAAAACTCAGGATTTCATGTTACAAGAAATCCATGGGATTTAGAGAGAGCACCGGGAGGTTCAAGCGGTGGCTCTGCTGCAGCAGTTGCGTCAGATGAATGCATTGCAGCACTCGGTTCAGATACAGGGGGCTCGATCAGACAACCAGCTTCTCTATGTGGAGTGGTAGGGTTGAAACCAACGTATGGTCGTGTGTCACGATATGGGCTTGTTGCCTTTGCCTCATCTCTTGACCAGATAGGGCCGATTACAAAAAACGTGAGAGACGCTGCGATTTTAATGAATATAATCTCAGGCCATGACCCGTTCGATTCTACATCAGCACCCCTGCCAGTGCCTGATTTTACCGCAGTCATCGGCAGTGACATAAAAGGGATACGAATAGGGATTCCGAGAGAATATTTCATCGAGGGAATGGATAAAGAAATAGATACTTCGATAAAAGATGCAATCAGAAAACTTGAATCACTTGGTGCAATTCCTGTCGAGGTATCTCTGCCCCATACCGGATATGCAGTTGCAACATATTATGTCCTCGCTACATCTGAGGCCTCATCTAACCTTGCACGATATGATGGCGTAAAATATGGCTTGAGGGCAGAAGGTAAAGACCTTATTGATACGTATATGAATTCAAGGGCACAAGGGTTTGGTGCTGAAGTCAAAAGGAGGATAATGCTCGGCACGTATGCCCTCTCATCCGGATACTATGAGGCATATTACAGGAAGGCACAACAAGTAAGAACGTTGATCAAAAAGGATTTTGAAGACGTCTTTAAGGTTGTTGATGTCATTGTCACTCCTACCTCACCAACTTCTGCATTTAACATTGGAGAAAAGACTGCGGATCCGCTTCAGATGTATCTCTCGGATATATTCACGATTTCGGTGAACCTTGCTGGAGTGCCGGGGATTTCTATACCCTGCGGATTTACGTCAAATAATCTGCCGATCGGGTTACAGCTTATCGGAAAACATTTTGATGAAGAGTCTATTTTAAAACTCGCCTCTGCATATGAACAGGCAACCGATTGGCACAGGAGAAGACCCCTCCTATGAAATACGAGGCAGTCATTGGGCTTGAGGTTCATGCACAGATGCTCACCGATACAAAGATATTCTGTGGCTGTTCCACAAAATTCGGCTCAGAGCCAAATACACAGACATGCCCAGTATGTATCGGGATGCCGGGCGTACTTCCTGTTCTGAATAAAAAAACACTTGAGTTTACTATAAAAACAGGTCTCGCAATGAACTGCAACATTCCTTCATATAGCAGGTTTGCAAGAAAAAATTATTTCTAT
Source organism: Nitrospira sp. (assembly GCA_016873595.1). GTDB lineage: Bacteria > Nitrospirota > Thermodesulfovibrionia > Thermodesulfovibrionales > SM23-35 > VGWZ01. Next base: position 12,515 of record VGWZ01000012.1, on the reverse strand, counting down.
CCTGACCTCCCAAAGGGATACCAGATAAGCCAGTACGAGCTTCCGATATGCGAGTATGGATATGTCGAAATTGTTAAGGACGTTGATACTATCTACGTCCTTAATGATGGAGAAACAAAAAAAATAGGCATTACCAGAATACACATGGAAGAAGATGCGGGCAAGAATATACACGAATCCGCCTCATCCGCCCGAGGCGGAGGATCAGGCGGAGGTAATTACAGCTTTGTGGACTTAAACAGGGCTGGAGTTCCACTTATGGAAATCGTCTCTGAACCGGACATCAGAAGTCCTGATGAGGCTGTAGAGTATATGAAAAAGCTAAGAACGATTCTGCGTTATCTTGGAGTTTGTGATGGAAATATGGAGCAGGGCTCTTTAAGGTGTGATGCAAATGTATCTGTGAAGCCTGCGGGACAGAAGGAATTCGGAGTGAAGACAGAGGTAAAGAATCTTAATTCTTTTAAATTTGTGGGAAAGGCCCTTGACTATGAGATAAGACGCCAGATAAAGGTCTTAGAAGATGGAGGAAAGGTTGTGCAGGAGACACGGTTATGGGACTCAGAGAGAGGAATAACCGAATCTATGCGGATAAAAGAAGAGGCACACGACTACAGGTATTTCCCTGAACCAGATCTTGTACCAATAGTAGTTGACCAGAGATGGTTAGATGAGATAAGAGCATCTCTTCCAGAGCTCCCTGATATAAAGAGAAAAAGGTTTGTATCAGAATACGGGCTTCCTGAACATGATGCTGATTTGCTCACTTCGGAAAAATCAACTGCTGAGTTTTTCGAAGAGGCAGTTAAACAAGGAGCTCATCCAAAAAATACAAGCAACTGGATTATGACAGGAGTTTTTAATTACCTTAAAGAACATGACAAAAAAGAGATAAGTGAAACGCTCCTAAAACCTATACATCTCGTTAACTTATCAAAACTTGTAGAAACAGCCGAAGTAAGTGGAACCATGGCAAAGACAACAATTTTATATGAAATTTTCGATACCGGTAAGATGCCCGAGGAAATCGTAAAAGAAAAAGGACTGGTCCAGATAAGTGACACAGGCGAGATAGAAAAAGCTGTTGATGACGTCATTGCAAAACATCCAAAAGAGTTTGAGAGGTTCAGGGCTGGTGAAGAAAAACTCATCGGATTCTTTGTCGGTCAGGTAATGAAAATGACCAGAGGCAAAGCAAACCCTCAGATGGTAAATGAGCTCCTGAAAAAGAAATTGTCATAGAACAACTTTACTTTGATTAAAATTTAAGGGCAGACATACTTAAAAACCTTTTCAAAGCAACAATATTTTATTATGATACACATGACAACCCCCCTAAATCCCCCCTTGGTAAGGGGGGATTATAGGGGGGTGCATTTTAAATAAAGGCATGCTGGCCATTATAAAGGACAATAAGGTGTTGCTGGAAAAGCTTTTTCAGCACATCTGCCCTTCAAAGAAAAAATTGTTTTGAAATTTGCAGGTTGACATAAATTGTGAAAAGGGGAGAATAACTATGGTGGAATTAGGACAGATTGACAGGCCAGATGCAGAAAGTTTTGCGGGTAAAAGAAAGCTCTATTGTGTCGCAAATGTCTATCCCATTGAAGATGCACCAGATGACTACAATGACCTTGTGAATAAATACTGGGATGATGTAGCTCAGCAGATAGAAAAGATTGAGGTTGCCGGGAAGATAAAAAAGATATTCTGTGAACTTATTTACCTGCAAGGTGATGCGGCACTCAATATATTGTCTAAGATTAATGAGCGAATCACCGAGATCATTAAAAAGAAGTTAGACGAGGGAAGCACTTTATTCCCATTGGAAAGTAAAGAAATATTTGGACCTTTTACAGACTGGGCCAACTGTCTCAGAGTTGTATTTACTAAAGAGGTGTTTACTAAAGTCCTTGAGTTTTATACTGAGTTTTCAAACAAAAGGCTTCAGCAGATCCTGAACGTAATAGACACGAACCTCTCGGAAGCAGAAGCAGGTCTGCTCATCATGAAAGACGAAGACAGGGTAAAGCTCCAGTTCACCCGAGACATAGAGGTATTTTTAGTCACACCTCCATCATATGACGACATCATGAGATGGTTCAGGGAGAGGTTTGGCAAGCAATCAGCAGAGTAGAGTAAGAAAATCAAACTTAATGTATTATAAAGTATATGGAGAGATGTCCGAGAGGCTGAAGGAGCACGACTGGAAATCGTGTGTGGGGTCTAAAAGCTTCACCGAGGGTTCAAATCCCTCTCTCTCCGCCATCCTGTTTTTTTGCAGCCAGGAAACGGCACTATGCAATAGATAGGTGTGAACCCCGTCAGGTCCGGAAGGAAGCAGCGGTAAACATTTTATCTGTGTGACATAGGACGTCGTTTCCTGGCTGGAGAAAGACAGGGAAGAAAAGACATGAGTTATTTAGTATTAGCAAGGAAATGGAGACCTCAGGGGTTTGATGACCTTATTGGTCAGGAACCCATAATCCGCATCCTTAAAAACTCAATTGATCAAGGAAAGGTTGCACATGCCTATCTCTTTTCCGGCCCGAGAGGCGTGGGGAAAACCTCCACTGCGAGGATACTCGCAAAGGCATTGAACTGTAAAGACGGACCAACATCTACTCCATGTGGTTCATGTATATTTTGTACATCAATAACCGATGGTTCTTCTTTCGATGTAATGGAAATAGATGGTGCATCGAACAACAGTGTGAACGACATAAGAGACCTCAGGGAGAGAGTAAAGTACGTCCCTTCTGGCGGAAGATATAAGGTCTATATTATAGATGAATCTCACATGCTCTCAGATGCCGCGTTCAATGCGCTCTTAAAAACCCTTGAAGAACCACCTCCCCATGTGATATTCGTCCTGGCGACAACCGCTCCGAAAAAGATACCTTCAACGGTACTCTCACGCTGTCAGCATTTACCCTTCAGGAGGATACCCAGCCAGAAGATAAAGGAAAGGCTTAAAAAAATATCAGATGAAGAGGGCATCACTATTTCCGGGCCAGCGATCGAAATGATCGCAAGGGCTGCTGATGGAAGCCTGCGGGACTCACTCACAATCCTGGATCAGATATCTTCCTTCTCATCTGAGATAAAAGAATCTGATGTGAAAGACCTGCTCGGGATTGCAGACTTCGGACTTCTCTCTCAGATTTCTATAGCATTGATCGAAGGCAATAGAGAGGAGATACTGAAGATTATAGGCGAGCTGGTTGAAAAAGGCACAGATATTAAATCGTTTACAAAAGAGCTCGTACAGTTCTTCAGGGACCTGTTAGTGGTAAGTGTGATGAAAAAACCCGAGGAGGTACTTGATGTAAGCAAAGAGGAGACAGAAGTAATAAATGATATTATCAGCAGGACATCCGAAGACCAGCTTACCCTTATACTCTCAGAAATAATGAAGACAGAGACTGATGTGAGAATTGCATCATCGCCACGGCTTGCCCTTGAGATGTCCCTCTTAAAGGCAAGTTTTTTGAGCGAGATGAAACCTCTCAAGGAGATTATGGAAAACTTAGAGTCCTATGGAGAAATGAAACACCTCGATACGAAAAAAAAACAGATCGAACCGGATCAAATATGGGAACAGGCAATAAAAAAGATTGATGCTCCTCTTGCCTCAAAATTATCACGGGCAAAGTTCACGCTCGCGGGAGATACCCTGACTATTATCTTTAATGGCACCGACTCACTTTTTGTTGACTCTATTAAAAAAAATATGGAAGCAATAAAACAGATTTTTTCAGAGGAACTTGGAACCAGGGTTACATTAAAGATAGAGACGGTAAAAGAAAATAAAATTACGAAAAAAGACCTTAAGGAAAAAGTACTGGAAGAGCCAATTATTAAAGAGGCTCTCGAGCTTTTTGAGGGAAGAATCGTAGATGTCACACCGATTGAACATAAAGAATAAATACAAAGATTATTCGTCATTCCCCGACTTGATCGGGGAATCCAGAAAATACTCCTGGCTGGATTGTCCGGTCAAGCCGGACAATGACAGAAATAAAAAACAAGGTAACCCTGTAGAAGTGCAAGTTAAATATGATAGACTGGGTTTGATATTTCTATAAACGGAGGATGATATGTCGAAAAAGATGCTCGGAGACTTAATGCGTGAGGCCCAGAGGCTTCAGACAGAAATGATGAAGATGCAGGAAGAGGCTAAGAAAAAAACCGTTGAAGCAACAGCAGGTGGTGGCATGGTTGTTGCCGTTGCAAGCGGCGCTGGTGAACTCATATCTTTAAAAATCGAAAAGGACGTGGTAAACCCTGATGACATCGAGATGTTACAGGATCTTATCATCGCTGCAGCAAATGAAGCGTTACGACGCGCACACGAGATGGTCAATGAGGAAATGTCAAAACTAACAGGAGGACTGCAGCTTCCAGGATTGGGAGGACTGGGAAGTTTGCTAAAATAATCAATCAGATGCACGATACATGATGCACGATGCATGACTCTCCTGTTCTTAATATCGCGTATCCTGAATCTTGCATCTTGTATCATTACTTAATTTATGGCACAGGGTATTATTGAAAATCTCATAACCGAATTAATAAAACTTCCTGGTATAGGGAGAAAGACTGCACAGAGGCTTGCATTCTTTATACTCGCGATGTCTGAAGAAGACGTAAAAGGTATATCAAGGGCAATCAATGAGGTTAAGGAAAAGGCACGGTTCTGCAGTGAGTGTTTTAATATTGCAGAGAATGAGATATGCAGCATATGCAGTAACAGCTCAAGGGACAGAAACAAACTCTGTGTTGTAGAGGAACCAAGTAATATACTCGTCATTGAGAAGTCAAAGGGCTTTAATGGGCTCTACCATGTCCTTCTTGGAGCACTCTCTCCGATAGATGGCGTGACTCCTGACAAGCTCAAGATAGAAAAACTCATCGAAAGGGTCAAGAAAAATGAGATAAAAGAGATTATTCTTGCAACGAATCCAAACACCAAAGGAGAGATGACCGCTCAGTATATAAGGGAACTATTAAAACCGTTCAATGTGAAGGTCACCCGTATCGCCTATGGCCTCCCCATGGGTGCAGACATCGAGTTTGCAGATGAGGTCACCATGAATAAAGCCCTTGAGGGAAGAAGGGAAATGTAACCTCTCCCATAATATAAGAAGTCAACCAGTAACCTGACAGCAAAGGACTATTTCTCATGAAAATCTCGGTGAAGGTTAAGCCTAATGCGAAGCAGGAACGTCTTGAGAAAATAGACGAAAAAAATTTCTCTGTCTGGGTAAAGGAAAAGCCTCAGGAAGGGAAAGCAAATCAGGCAGTAATAAAGATTCTATCTGACTATTTTGGTGTTGCCAAATCTGAGGTAATCTTATTGAAAGGCCAGACCTCAAGGCAAAAGATTTTTGAAGTGCAAACCACAACTATAATTCGTTCTTGACTGCTATCCTTAAGGTTAAATCTATCTTTTATTTACATTGTAATACAATATTGTATTATAATGTAATCATTATGAAGATTTATAATGAAAGAGATATCAAATACCCCGAGATCTCTACATAGTAATCAATTATTTTATTTCAGTTTCTTGCAGAGTTCTGCCACGCGAGCACCAAGTTTGAATGCATCAGAGGCTGTTCTCTCATCAGGTGCACCGACACAGGCAACCCCATAGTGGCCAGAGGCACTCATGGGATCTCCCACTATTATCATGCCGTAGATGAGCATGCATTGCAGTATGGACATGATGGTGGTCTCTTTCCCACCTGTATGATGTCCACCTGTGGCAAAGGCAGCTCCTACTTTGTTTTCCATCTTACTCCGTGTACCCACGAATTCATCAAAGACCCTCTTGAGATCAGCGGCCATGACTCCAAAATAGACAGGTGAACCAGCGATGATTCCCGCAGATCCCAGAAAATCCTCTCTGGTAACCTCCTTCGTACTCTTAAGAACTGCCTTTACTCCTGCTGATTCAACACCTTTAGCTACCTCTTTTGCGAGTTTCTTCGTATTACCTCCCTTAGAATAGTAAAGCACCAAAACCTGCATCATTATCCTCCTTTTATCGCCATCCTCACGATTGTTTATTGAAAAAATCAATGATCCTTTGAACAAGCAATTTCTTATCGTATACCATGGCTTCTTTTTCAGCCTCTTCAAAAAGAACTTTCTTTTTTATACTGGGTTGAGGAACATCTCTCAGTTCCAATTTTGATAACACATTCGGGGTATCGAGAAACCGTGAAACTTTATTAAATTGAGTGATACCACCCCTTGTGCCTTCATGATGCAATGAGAGGAAAAGGTGTTTTCTCGCCCTGGTAATGGCCACATAAAATAGACGGCACTCTTCCTCAATCTCATCCTCGTGATCTAAGGCAAAGCTCACCGGCAACACTCCATCCGTGAGACTTATTAAGAATACACACTCCCATTCCAGACCTTTTGCTGAATGGATTGTAGATAAGGTGAGCGGCTTTTCCTCTTCCTTCGTTTCCGGTTCAACTCTCCAGACCCCTCTTTCAGGTGGTTCAATTGCAAAGTCCTCTAATAGTTCTTCCAGTGAATCATATCTCATTGATATCTGTCTCAATGCTTCTAAATCATTGAGTCTTAAGTGCCAATCATCAAATTTGTCTATTAATATCGGATCGTAATACTCAAGAATAATGCCGAATTTTTCTCCCACATCTATTTTTTCATCACAAGCTTCCCTTAATGCTGACGCCAGTTTTGCCAACCCCTCAGAATATCTGAACCCTTTATTGTATTTATGAAACACTGTGTCCAGAATCTCGCTAAGTGATACAGACGTGATAATTTCTTCCAAAATTCGCTCTGCTGTCCTCGGACCTATTCCTTCAATAAGCATGAGTACCCGATTCCAGGCCAGCTCATCTTTTGGATTTGCGATTACTTTAAGATGTGCCATCACGTCTTTTACATGAGCTGTTTCATAAAATTTCAGTCCACCGAATACTTCATAGGGGATATTTCTCCTGCTTAATTCAGCCTGAAGGGGGATCGAGAGATAGGAAGAACGAAACAGAACGCACTGGTGGCCTAACACAATACCCTCATCCCTCTGTTTTTTGATCTGCTCTGCTACCCATTCAGCTTCTTCATACACATCCTTGAAAAATAGTAAGTGCGGCTTCTCGCCTATCTGCTTTCTTGCTGAGATAAGACATTTGGAATATTTATTTTCCATGTTTTCAAGCACCGCATTCGCAACGTCTAAAATAGACTGGGTACTTCTATAATTTTCTTCCAGTTTGATTATCTTGCATTCCGGAAATTTTTTTGGGAACTCCATGATATTTTCATGAGACGCTCCTCTAAACCCATAGATACTTTGTGCATCATCTCCAACCACCATCACATTCTTGTGACTCTCCGCTAATAAATAAGTGATGTCTCCCTGTAACTTGTTGGTATCCTGATACTCATCAACCATTATGAATTTATATTTTTGGGAAAGGCGGAGTCTGATATCTTGATTTTCCAACAGGAGCGTGAGGTAAATGAGTAAATCATCATAATCCAGGTAGTTTTTCTTAATCTTATATTCCGTATATGCTTTTCTCAGATTTTCTATATCAGGGGCATATTCGAGAAAATGAGGGTATTCTTTTTTCAGTACTTCACTCACAGAGATATTTTTATTGACGGACATGCTAAGGATATTCTTCAACGTATCTTTTCTCGGAAATCTTTTTTCTTTCTCGAAGAAACCGAGCCTCGTACAACATCGGTGAATCGCTTCTTCGGCATCACCTTCATCAAGAACAGAGAATGAATCAGGGAATCCCATGGCTTTTGCATATTTTTTTAATACCTTGTACGCAAATGAATGGAACGTACCACCTTCGACATTTTTGCATCTGGGGTCATGCTTTGCAGCACGTGCGAGCATTTCATGAGCAGCTCTTCTTGTAAAGGTTAAAAGCAGGATAGAATTTGGACTCATTTTGTTCTGTACAAGATGTAAGACCCGATATTCGATAACTCTTGTTTTACCGGATCCCGCACCCGCAATAACAAGAACAGGTCCGTGGATTGTCGTAACCGCAGCAAACTGCGAAGGATTCAGTTGTCTTTTGATATCAACCATTGCTATTCCTTATCTTGCCATTCCAAGGGCATCTCTGGTCATTCTCTCAGCTGTTTCAAACACAGCCTGTTTGCCCTCTTCTGTTCTTGCTTCTATATAAAACCTTACTTTAGGCTCAGTGCCTGACGGTCTTATCATAAGCCATGAGCCATCATCAAAAACCAATTTTATGCCGTCCTCGGTTATCACATTCTTCACAGTCCTGCTGATCTTCCCCATAGGAACGACAGTTCCTTTCTTATAATGTTCCCCGATAACCGAAATCTTTTTTATAAGAGGTTCTCCCACAAGGGTCGGATCCACAGAGATGCCTGAACGGTCAGGATAGTAGTATCCGAATTCATCCATTAAGTCCTTGAGATACTCACTCAGATTCTTGCCAGTAACTGCCATCATCTCTATGGCAAGAAGTAGACCAAATATGGCATCTTTTTCGAGTATGTGGTTATATGCTGATATACCGTCTGACTCTTCAAAGGCAACTATCGCCCTTTCACCGCCTATGGCGGAGGATGTTTTGAGCATATATGGCCTGAAGTTTTTAAATCCGACCTTTGTTTCCTTTACAGGCACTCCCAGTTTCCCTGCGATTGCATTCACAAAATTGCTCGTTCCGACTGATTTTGCGACAACACCGGGAATCTTTTTATGTACATGAAGAAAATGGAATGCCATTGCTCCGAAATAGTTCATCGGTATCTGTATGCTTCCATCAGCATGCCTGATACGGTCACCATCAGGGTCCATCACTACACCGAGTTTGAATCTCGCATTGCTCTCCTTCAAGACTTTTTCAACTCCCTGCATATTTTTCTCAGAAGGCTCTGGAGCGATACCACCAAAAAGAAAATCTTTCTCTGTTCTCAGATATTTTATATTTTTGCATTCACCGAGAATCCTCTCAATGCGTCCCCTTGTTGAACCGTGCACATTATCAACACAAATAATGCAATCTTCCCTGTTTACAAAATCACGGATCTTCTCGATATCCAGTGTCTTCCTCTCTTTTATAAATTGGATATAAAGCCCGGTAAGGTCTATTTTTTCTCCCTTCTCAGGTTTTACCGGTTTAATAATAGACAATTTATCCATCATCCTGTTCGAGATCTCTTCAATTTTCGTCGTAATCTCAGTGCCTGCAGGGCCTCCATCCGAAGGGTTGAACTTGAAACCAGAATAGTTTGCAGGGTTATGTGAAGGAGTGAGGTTAATAGAACAGGCTGCATGTACCATCTCAATACCTGCTGAAAACTCCGGCGTAGGAGCCTCTCCTGCATACCATGTTTTGATTCCGTCTTTTTGAAGAAGCCCTATAACTTCCATGGCAAACTCAGGGCCGAGAAAACGATTGTCGTGTCCGACAATAACTCCACGTTTTTGAATCTCCTCAAAGCCTGATACTCCCATTGCCTTCATCACAGAACTGTTATTGCCTTTAAACATTTCTATAATAGCTGAGGTCACCCCACGCACATTGTTGAAGGTGAAATCAGATCCTGTTTCACCCCGCCATCCAGATGTGCCGAATACTACATGTGTAGGGTTTGTGTTCTCTCTTGCGAATTTTTCTATGACAGACAGTAATCCCTTGTTTCTAAGAACATCTGACATTATTGCTTTCCAGCAAGAGGCAGCATTCTCAAATCTCTGGGTCATTTACCCCTCCTTCAATGAATGTAATTAACCACTACCTTTAAAGAATATATTACTCAAAGCATTAATCGAAAACAGAATTGGAGGCATGGATTGATTCTTCAGTGGGAGATTAATAAAAAAGCACCGCCTTTATTTTTTATCATTTAAATAATCACCGAGGAGTCCCCTGCTGTGTTCGTTCTCGTGGCAGTAAACGCAGAGATTTTCCCAGTTAGATCCGTCGAGAGGATTATGAAGGCGATTTCCGTCTTTATGATGTACGGTAAGAAGATGCCTGTCCTTAAAATCAAACTCCCTTCCACATTTCGCACAGATAAGGCCGTGAATCTTCAGGGACCTCTCTCTGTAATCAATGGCAGTGGTACTATCCTTTTTTAATTCTTTCACGATATCGGCAACAGATTTATCACTGGCTGTCTTTTTATATCGTGGTCTCTCGTATCTTCCGTAACGCTTCTCGCTCATTGCTCACCTCTCTATAATTTAAAACAAAGGCAATCTAAATTCAATTATTCTCATTGCTAAGATAACAACAATTTTTCTTAGATAAGAGTAGAATGCTTATATTTCCTAAATCTTCAGTTTCTTTAAATTCTCAGAAACAATAGCAGGGAACTTTTTTGCATAGTTTAAAATAAGATTCCTTGATAAAGGTTTAAGGTTCAATTCATCCAGGTCCAGAGTTGTCTTTCCTTTCGTACTCATATACACCAGATCAAGAAATGCTTTCTCTGGTCTCGCAATATATACACCATCTTTTAGCTCAAAGCCAAAAAACAGTTCTTTCTTTATCTGTCTGAACTCTACTAACCGATTGAGGAGCGTTATTTTTTTTGTCTTTTTTGTCGTGGCAAACGTGAGTGCATATGGTATGAGGGTTAATATCCCATATTTTGAAAGAGCAGATTCAAAGGATAAATAGCTCGGTACATACAACTGTGCAGCTATCTTCTCCACTGGAATAGTTCCTTCATTCAGGACATACACTCCTTTTGTAATCCTTTCGAGGATTCCCTTTTTTACCCATCTATTTAAAAATACATATAGACTATCTCTTTCAAGAGAGGTAATCTTTTCGAGGTCATAAATGGTATAGTAAGATTTACCAATTTTCCTCAACGTTTTAATAAACTCAATGTCTTTCATTATAAATTCTCAATTACATTCCAATAGGCAGAAGGAAGATATTTTCTTAAGTCCCTTCTTAACACCTTTTTAGATAAAGCAACTTGAGGTTTTGAATAAGGGATTTTTAATCTCTGACATAGAAACCATATATCAAAAAAATCCTTTGGTTTTGCTCTCCCCTTTACACAGTCAAGTTTGTCTTTATATATTTGTTCAAGCTGTGCAACATTACCAACTACCTGAAAAAGAGATGAAGGTGAACTGATCAGTCTTAATTCATATTCATAGCTCTTTAAAATCCGTCTTGAAATTTCGATCTTAATCCTGAAAGGCATCGGCAGATAGCTCTGGGTAATCTTAATCTCTGAGAGATAGGTGTAATACTTTTCAGCTACATCTGTCAGTGAAGCTTCTTTATATGGCAATACCAATTTTTTGATGAACCCTTCAAACTTATTTTTGAAAACATCCTTTGTGAGGGAAAAGTCTAAATCTTCAGAGAATCGTGGTGAACCGTAAACAAGTCTGAGGGCAGTACCTCCCTTAAATATAAGATACTTCCCATAGGTTGACTCAAAGAGTCCTTTTAAAAATAAAATCTCCCAGGATTCCCGCACTATCTGGGTAATATCAATCTTCGATTCACCAGACAATTTTTCTGCTATGCTTTGTTCCATTATTCTTAACAAATATGTTAAGAATTTGAGAACATGAAGTCAAGACTTTTACTTAAATGGGCGAGGACATAAGCTACAAAACAAGATAACAAACTACGGAATTAAAAATAAAAAGCATATAGAATTTTCAGAAATAACTTTAAGCTATAATATTTTTAAGGTGAAGTGTTTTGAAAAAGAAACCGAAAGAACCTTTTATCCCTCCTGAAAGGCATGAGACTACCCGTCAGAAAATAATCTCTGTCCTTGAGGGGCAGACTCTTTCTGCGAAGGACATATCTGCTAATGTCATGGTCTCTGAAAAAGAGGTGTATGAGCATCTTGAGCATATCCAGAAGACTCTTAACAAAAAAGACCGTAATCTCATTATCATACCTGCTGAATGTAAAAAATGCGGCTTTGTATTCAGAAAAAGGGACAGGCTTAAGAAGCCCGGTAAATGCCCTGTATGCCGAAGTGAATCAATACAGGAGCCACTCTTTTCAATAAGGAAACACAGTTAGTCTGTTTAAATCGAAAAATGCAATAGAGCAGGCATAGGTGCAGAAAAAGCTTTACCAGCAGCACCTTTGTAAGACATTTAATATCCCAGTAGCATGCATTTTTTCAGACAACAAGGACTGATATCCTTTAATACCCAAATTCTGCTTTGTAAAGGTTTTTATGTGCCTATGCCTGCTACAATTATCAGAATAATGCATTATTCTGGTTAAATCGAAAGCCTCCTTTCAGATATCCCAGCAAATAATTTCAGCTTCTCCATCATCGAGGCAAAACTTGACGGTGTCAAAGATTGCGGACCATCAGAAAAAGCATGTTCAGGATGAGGATGTACCTCGATCATCAGGCCATCTGCACCAGCAGCTATCGCAGCAAAAGACATGGGAGCCACATACCTGTAATTTCCTGTTGCATGGGATGGGTCAACTACAACAGGCAGATGGGTCTTCTCC
>VGWZ01000011.1 GCA_016873595.1 Nitrospira sp. | reverse complement strand
TTATGTCAGAAGGCAAACCCTTATAGGAAATTTTGCCTGACCAAAAGTCTATATTAAGCCATCTTCTCTGAGTAGCAAAAATTTGCTGCGTATCACCTCCTATGTATTTCTAAAATTCTTCCCCAGAGAGACAAGACTACCTGACTCTGAAGTTTCCACTTTCCCGATAGTACCTTTCATACCTTCATGTAGGTAAACGGTTACCGTACGTAATTACTTTACAGGAAATAACTTCCCTTGTCAAGTAAGCAAGACAGAGACCTTATTAGTAAAACTTTTTCAGCCATATTTTTTTGAAACAATTTGACAAAACGGATTGCATTATCGTTTTATAAAGATATAAGACACCTTAAAACAGAGGTAAGTATAAGTATGGATACAGAAGATAAAACAAGAATCATTCATAGCGGGATCCCGTTTCTGGATGATACACTACAGGGATTACAAAAGGGCGATAATGTTGTATGGAAGGTGGATAACCTTGAAGATTATGCATATTTTGCTAAGCCCTTTGCCAGACAAGCTCTTTTTGACCGTCGCCGTTGTATTTACATGAGATTCGCGCACCACCCCCCGATTTTTAAGCGTTCAAAAGGGTTGAAGATCATTAAAGTGGATCCCAGTCCAGGGTTCGATTTATTCAGCAGCGAGGTGAGTCAGATCATCGAGAAAAACGGGAGGGGCGTTTTTTACATTTTCGACAATTTATCAGCACTTGTTGCAGAGTGGGCAACCGACGATCTGCTGTCAAACTTTTTCCAAGTAACCTGTCCGTATCTTTTTGAGCTTGATACCATTGCATACTTTGCTCTCACACGCGGTAAGCATGCACACAGTGCTGTAGCAAGGATACGGGATACCACACAGATCCTGATCGATGTTTTCCGTATAGAAGGCGAAATGTATGTACATCCTCTGAAGGTGTGGGGCCGCTATTCACCTCGGATGTTCCTGCCCCGTTCCGTTTCCGGAAAAGGCTGGGTACCTGTCTTTCAGAGCGGTAAGGCTGCTGCCGTGTCTGCAGTTGCACAGCGGCAACCATTACATATCCTGACAAAATCAATTGCCCCGTGGGAGAGCGTGTATAGAAAACTCATCGAGTACTGCGAGACAGAAAGGGTTGTTGATGAGAAAAAGCCTGAAATCGCAGCCCTCAAACAGGAGCTCTCGCGGATGATGATTGGTAATCACCCTGAACTTAACAGGCTGGCGGATCGCTACTTGAACCTCGAATACCTCTTGACTATACGAAACCGCATGATCGGCTCGGGACATATCGGAGGGAAGGCTGCAGGGATGTTGATCGCAAGACGTATATTGCTTGACGAGGAAGGTAGTATTGAATTTTCTGGCGTGCTGGATAAACATGATTCCTTTTTTATAGGTTCTGACGTGTTTTTCACATTCCTGATCAATAACAATCTTTTCAGGCTCCGTTTGCAGCTTTCGCGTGAGCATCACATCACGCGTGAGAGATTTGAACAAGTGGAGGAGCAGATTCTTGCCGGTACATTTCCACCCGATATTATCGAACAATTCCGAGATATGCTGGAATATTACGGTCAGGCGCCAATTATAGTTAGATCCAGCAGTTTACTGGAGGACAGTTTTGGAAATGCATTCGCTGGTAAATATCGGAGCGAGTTCTGTCCCAACCAGGGCAGTCCCGAAGAACGATTGGAAGCGTTCTTACGTGCCGTAAAGTTGGTTTACTCCAGTGCTCTTGACCCTGATGCGCTTTCATACCGGAAAAAACGGGGTTTGACCGAAAGTGATGAACAAATGGCTATTCTGGTACAGCGAGTTTCTGGTATGCCTTACAAAGACTGTTTCTTTCCGCCTCTTGCAGGTGTTGCCTTTTCCAGAAACCTTTATGCATGGAACAATCGTATCGATCCTAAGAAAGGTGTTATTAGGCTTGTTTTTGGCTTGGGTACCAGAGCAGTAAACAGAATTGGAGATGACTATCCGAGGATGATCGCAATCAGCCACCCACATCTGCGACCAGAGCTCGGTACCAAGATTGCCAAGTACTCACAGAGAGAAATGGATTTGCTCGATCTGAAGAATAATGAATTTGTGACCTATCCTGTTACAGAGGTTCTTTCAGACAGGGACTATCCAGAACTTTACCTCTTTATCTCTTTGATGAAAGACGACTACCTCTATGACCCATTTGCGGCCCGACTGAAGGGATCAAACGAACGTTTCATCCTGACCTTCAATCACCTGCTCAGAAAGACAGACTTCGTAAAGATTTTAGGAGAAATGATGGCAAAGCTTGAGATGGTCTACCAGCATCCGGTAGATACGGAATTCACAGCCTTTGTAGATTCTACCGGCAGTATTAGGATTAATCTATTGCAATGCCGAACATTATGGGTGCCAGGCGCTTCTGGTCCAGTTCAGTTACCTAAGAATATATCTCGAAAAAATATCCTTTTTAAGTCAGAGAGAGTCGTTACCGGCGGAATAATTCAGAACATACGGTATATCCTCTATATCGACCCCATTCGGTATTCATCAATTACAAATATAGATGTGAAGAAATCCATTGGCCGCATTGTCGGGCACATCAACGAACACCCACTCATTATCGAAGGGAGATTAATCCTGATGGGCCCGGGTAGGTGGGGCAGCAGCAACATTGACCTAGGCGTGAATGTCGGGTTCGCAGACATCAGCAACACCTCAGTCCTTGTGGAAATTGCTCGAGAAGAGGCCAGTCACATGCCAGAAGTCTCCTTTGGAACACACTTCTTTCAAGACCTAGTAGAGGCCCATATTATCTATTTGCCACTTTATCCAGATGATCCGCAGGCTGAGTTCAATGAAGAGTTTTTCCGCACCGCCCCCAATTTCTTGTCGGAGCTCTATCCTGACGCCACAGAGTTCGAAGACATAGTCCAGGTTATCGATGTGTCTGCAACAACCGATGGGGCCTTATCTGTTCATGTGGTAGCTGATCCTGAAACCCAGAAAGCTGTCTGTTTCCTTCAAAAAAGTAATGAAAATTAAATACGCGGTCGGAATAAGTCAATTGCTCTTTCATGCACAGTCACCTGTGTTTCTGCCCTCAACGGATCGCATTGATTAGGTACCAATAAGAGCTAAAACCAACCACGGAGTTTCATTGCTTCAACTACTCGTTCGACAGCAACAACATACGCAGCCTGCCGCATATTGACGTTGAATTTTCTGGCAGTCTGTAACACTGAGTGATAGGCGCTGGTCATTTTTTTATCGAGGCGTTCATAAACTTCGTTTTCATCCCAGTAGTACATGTAAAAGTTCTGCACCATTTCAAAATATGAAACGGTTACTCCGCCGGCATTACAGAGAAAATCAGGGATAACATGGACGCCATTTTTGTACAGGATGTCGTCTGCTTCTGGAGTAGTGGGTCCATTTGCTAACTCAGCAATTATTTTGGCATTAATTTTTTGAGCATTCTTTTTCGTGATAACATTTTCTAAAGCTGAAGGAATAAGAATATCCACATTAAGCTCGAGAAGTTCTTCATTAGAGATCGGTTTTGATCCAGTGTAATTAACTACTGATGAGCTTTTGGCTTTATGGTCGCACACGTTTTCCGGATGAAGACCATCTTTATTATAGACACCTCCACGGGAATCACTCACCGCTACTACTTTTGAACCAAAAAGTTCTTGGATGAGACATGCTGCATAAGAACCGGCATTTCCGTATCCTTGAATGGCAACGGTTGCCTTGGTCAGGTCTATCTTCAGCTCTTTTGTTGCCTCACGGATAGTGAACATTCCTCCCCTCGCAGTGGCATCGCCTCTCCCATGTGACCCACCAATGCTCACGGGTTTTCCAGTGATCACGCCGCATTGATGTTCTCCAGCAATTTTTGAATACTCATCCATCATCCAGGCCATTGTCTGAGGGTTTGTGTACACATCAGGAGCAGGAATATCTCTTGTCGGTCCCACAAACTGGTATATTTCACGTATGTATGACCGGCTCAAGCGCTCTAATTCGCCTTTAGACATTTCCTTAGGATTGCAGATAACACCACCTTTTCCTCCCCCGAGGGGTAGGTCAAGAAGAGAGCACTTCCACGTCATCCATGCGGCAAGTGCCCGTACTGTATCAATAGTTTCATCAGGATGAAATCGAATTCCTCCCTTTGTTGGACCTCTCGCGTCATTATATTGAACACGGAATCCTTGGAATACTTTGATAGAGCCGTCATCCATACGTACGGGCAATGCTACGTGCAGTTCACGCATTGGGACCCGGAGAAGTGCCAGTACCTGAGGATCCAAACCGAGAATCTTTGCGCATTCACCCAGTTGTTTTTGTACAACATCAAATAGGTTAAGTTTTGACATTTTCCTTCCTCCAGTTATTATGATTTTAAAACTTTCTTTAAGAAAAAAGTTTTATTTTAAACTAACAAGTTTCTATTTTAAAATAAATTTTATGAAAATACCATTTGAAGCCCTGAAGTGCCCTGAAGGGTTAGATCTTGCAATATCACATTTTTATTTTCTCCTTTATCCACTTTTCAGACCTGTTAACTTCTGAATAAACACCAAGCTGTGAGGATTGATTTTTATAGGATTATAATCTATATAAAAACTTTTAGGAGGTATAAGGTGGCTACAGCTACGAGACAGGCAAATTTTATTTTACCCGAAGATTTGCTTGATGAACTTAAAAAGAATATCGCAAAGAGAGAACAAAGCAAATTTGTAACTGAGGCATTGAGAAAAGAGCTTAAACGGCTGAAATTTGAAAAAGCACTTGAAACAAGTTTTGGTGCATGGAAAGATAAGTACCACCCTGAATTAAAGAGCGGTACAGAAAAATTTATTAGAAAGCTCAGAAGGTCCACGAGAATGGAACGCCCACGATGAAAAATGTCCTTGTTGATACTGACATCCTTATAGACTTTCTCAGGGGCAAAGAAAAAGCAAAGGCATTTCTTTATTCACTTGTTAAGGAACCTGTGGTTTATATTTCTGCTTCGACTATTGCCGAATTACATGCAGGCATGAAGGAGCATGAAAGGGAACAGACAGAAGACCTCGTTGATAGCTTGAACATGGTAGATGTAAATCGAGAAATAGTTGAGAAAGCAGGCCAATATAAAAGAACCTTAAAGACCCAAGCCCTCGAACTTGACGACTGTATTATAGCCGCTACTGCATTCGTAAAACAAGCAGTTCTTGCAACTGGAAATATAAAACATTATCCTATGCATGATATAGAAAAGATTTAGTCCGATTTCATCTCTGACAAAAAAGCTCTTTACCTGGAAAATAGACTTATGTTATTTTATTAAACTTTTTCTTTACTCTGAGTACTGATAAAAAAGGGGGAAATGGTCTGGAAGTTTCTAACTTAAATAGGAGCGATTCGAGATTCGTTACCATTTTTCAGAAAGGGGTTTTAAAGGGTGTTAATTATAGGTGAAAAATTAAGCATAATAGCCAGAAGAGTTCGAGATGCTATGTTGAATAGAGATAAAGGACCCATACAGGATATCGCTACTACTCAGTGGAAGGCTGGTGCAGGGATGATAGATGCGAATATAGGCCCTGCTGAAGACAGCGGAGAGTCATTGATGGAGTGGATGGTTACTACCATACAAGAGGTTGTTCCTCTCCCGATATGTCTTGACACGACAAATTATAGTGCAATAGAGGCTGGTCTAAAAGTCCATAATAATGAGTGGGGGAGTCCCCTTATCAATTCAACCTCAAATGACCCTGAGAGATTTCCGATGCTTGAACTGGCAGCGAAGTATAACACGCTAATAATCGGTCTTACAGTTGGAAAAGGTGGACTGCCTGCAGATGCAGAGGAAAGGGCTGCCATCGCAGCAGAGATTATGGCAAGGACTATGGAATATGGAGTTCCGCTTGAAGATTTATACCTTGATCCGCTTGTACTTCAGATCGCAACCTCTCAGGATCATGCATTGAAGGTCATTAAGGCTATAAGGATGTTTCAGGAGCTGAATGACCCTCCGATGAAGACAGTTGTTGGTCTCAGCAATATTTCGAATGGTTGCCCCAAGCAACTGAGGCCGATACTGAATAACTATTTTTTCTCTCTATTAATGTATGAAGGACTTACTGCTGCCATAGCAGACCCACAGGAGTTAGCGCCAACAGTAAAGACTATAAATGTGATACTGGGTAAGGCACTCTATGCCCATTCGTATTTGGAGATGTAATTTTTAGGGTTCGAGGATTCAGGGATTCGAGTGTACAAGTAAAATAAAGTAAAAAATGTAAGCACTCGAACCCTTGACCCCTTGAATCCTGTCAGTTGAGGTGGAGGATATGGCTTTTACGCTACCAAAAGAGGCTTATACAGGTAAGGTTTATTCAGTAACAATAGGGACTGATGATAACACAGTTGCCTTTGGTGGAGAGAATGTACTCCCGTTCCATATCTTTGAAGGTGTCGTGCCGAACAGGCCTGTTATTGCCTATGAAATACAAGATGTCCCTCCGGATGATTGGCCTGAAAATATACAGAAGCCATTCGAGACTGTTTCAAATGATCCAGTTACCTGGGCAAAGTTCTGTCAGGATGTTCTTAAAGCAAAGGCTATAACGCTCAGACTTAAAGGTACTCATCCAGACAGACAGAACCGCTCTCCAGAGGATGCAGCAAAAACTGTGAAAGATGTTCTCTCTGCTATAAATGTTCCTTTAATAATACTCGGGAGTAACCACACTGAAAAAGATGCAGCTGTCTTAGTTGCTGCAGCTGAAGCTGCAAAAGATAAAAACTGTATTATAGGTAAGGCACAGGAGGCTAATTATAAGACGATTGTTGCTGCTGCGATAGCAAATAACCACAAGTTAATTGCGATGTCAGAGCTTGATGTAAATCTGTCCAAACAGCTTAATATATTAATTACACAGATGGGCTTAGATAGGGAGAAGTTAATTATAGACCCGATGTGCTCAGCTCTTGGATATGGGCTTGAATATACCTATTCGGTTGTGGAGAGGATAAGGGTTGCAGCCCTTGTGCAGAATGATCTCACAATGCAGGCACCGATGTTAGGTGATATAGGTATGTATGTCTGGAAGGTGAAAGAGACACAGGCTTCTGAAATGGATATGCCTCAATGGGGATCTACAGAGGAGAGAGGAATAACATGGGAGGCTGTTACTGCAATTGCTCTCCTTTTAGCTGGTGCTGAGCTTCTTATAATGAGGCACCCGAGAGCTGTTGGATCAATAGAAAGGGTGATCGAGGAACTATATTAACGTGACACGTGATGCGTATTATATGTTTTACGTGTTACGCGTTACGCATTACGCATTACGGAGGTTTTAGACGTGGCTTTGACGGGTGTTGAGATATTTAAACTTCTCCCTAAGACAAACTGCAAGAAGTGCGGCTATCCTACATGTCTTGCCTTTGCAATGAAGCTTGCCCAGGGCCAAGTCTCTATAGATTCATGTCCTGATATTCCTGAAGATATCAAGCAGAAACTTGCAGAGGCATCTGCTCCTCCAGTAAAATCGATTATGTTTGGTGTGGGTGATAGGGCTGTAAAGCTTGGAGAGGAGACGGTACTTTTCAGGCATGATAAAAGGTTTGTTAACCCCTGTGTCATTGCACTCGAGATAAAAGACACACTTTCAGAGGCTGATATAAACAGTAAGATTGAGTTAGTTCTCAATTCGGAGATAGAGCGGGTTGGGCAGAAACTCAGGATTGATGCGATTGCTCTTACAAATGATTCTAACAATGTGAGCAAATTAAACGCTGCAGCAAAGATTGTTGCAACAAAGGCATCTGATGTCCCGATCATAATCTGCACGGGTAATCCTGAAGCTGCTGAGATAGTAGTAAAACAATTTGCAGACAAGAAACCGATTATATATGGTGCAAACCCTGAAAATGCAGAGACTATGGCAAATATTGTAAAGACACATAAGGCAATACTCGGAGTTACTGCATCCGCCGCCTTTGGCGGATCAGGCGGAGGACTTACTGAACTGTCAACCATTACTGAAAAAATTAAATCCCTCGGTGTTGATGATATGGTAATTGACTCAGGAGCACGGAAGGCAAAAGATATTCTTAGAGACAACACACTTATAAGGAGGGCTGCAGTTAAAAAGAACTTTAAGCCCCTCGGCTACCCTGTTATAACCTTTGCACAGCGTGAAGATAGCCTTATCGAAGCACTCATAGCAGCAATCGGGGTTGCAAAATACTCTTCGATAATCGTTCTTAGCAGTATCGAGAAGTGGAAAAACCTCTCACTTTTTACGTTGAGGCAAAATCTTTATACAGACCCTCAGGTTCCAATGCAGGTAAAACAAAATATATATAAAATTGGAGAACCAACACCCGATTCACCTTTGCTTATTACAACAAACTTCTCTCTTACTTACTTTATCGTATCTGGCGAGATAGAAAATAGTAAGGTTCCGAGTTATCTCGCTGTTATGGATTGTGAAGGTCTTTCAGTGCTTACAGCATGGGCAGCAGGAAAATTTACAGCAACAAAGATTGCGCAGTTTGTAAAAGAGAGTGGCGTGGAGAATAATATCAAACACAGGGAGATTATTATTCCTGGTTATGTTGCTATACTGAGTGGAGCAATCGAGGATAAGCTTGAAGGTTGGAAGGTAACAGTTGGTCCGAGGGAGGCGAATGGAATCCCTGCATTCTTGAGATCGAGGGCAGCATGAGTCAATGGTAGAGAACGGGTGCTTTCAGAAAGGTATATTGTCTGTAATGATGTTGCCCTAACTGTACTTGATTTTATATAGTAAATAATATATAAAATACATTAGAAGCTGGTTAAAGTTCTCATTTTCTAACTGAGGAGGTTGAGATGTCCAAGATTATTGCCTCTGCAGCTATAAGAGGTGCAAATCTGCTCGTTAAGCAGGCTGATGATATGCTCGAAAAGGCTATTGCAGAACATGGTGAAAATCAGACATTCGAATTTCCTGATACTGCTTTTTTTCTCCCCATGATCTATGCGATGACAGGGTTTGCAGTGAAGACCATTGGCGATATGAAGACCGCACTCGAGATGGCAAAGGAATTACTTCATCCAGAGCCTGAAGAGCACTTATGGAAACCCTATCTTGGTGAGACCCTTGATTCTGGCATGGCAACGCTTTTTGCAGAAGAGATAGTAATGGCATTACGCTATATCAAAGGCCTTGAGCCTGCTGTAGACCCTGAGACAGGATATGTCTATAACGGATTCATTACAGACACCATCCAGAGGAATCTCGGCATCCAGCTTGTTGACGGCACAATGCCAGGGTTTGCAGCAGTCATTGGTGCTGCACCCGATGATGATATCGCTGTAAGGATAATCAGAGAACTTCAGGAGAAGAATATCCTTACATTTCTCTCCGGTCATGTAAATGGCAACAGTGTCACAAAACAGCTGTTACGGAAGGGTGTAGAACTCGGATGGGATACAAGAATTGTCCCTCTCGGTCCTGATACAGAGCATACGCTCTATGCGCTTGACTGGGCAATAAGGGCATCCCTGATTTTTGGAGGTAAAAAACCCGGTGATTACAGAGAACATCTCAAATACCAAAAAGACAGGGTATTTGCATTTGCAGTAGTTCTTGGTGAACTTGATGACATAAAGTGGACAACAGGGGCAGGAGCTATAAACATGGGCTTCCCTGCAATTGCAGATACAGACATTCCGGTCATACATCCTACAGGCGTATGTATATACGAAGAAGTAGACAAGGAGTTTGACCACAGCAAGATTGTCCAGAAAGCAATCGAGGTGAGGGGTTTAAAAATTACTGTTGAGAAGCCTCCGATACCTGTTGCATATGGACCGGCATTTGAGGGTGAGAGAATAAGAAAAGAGGATATGTTTATAGAGTTTGGTGGACAGCGTACGCCTTCGTTCGAATGGGTAAGAATGAGAGAAATGGATGAGATAGAAGATGGTAAGATCGTCATTGTTGGAAATAATTGGCAGGAGAGATATGAGAAGGGTGGACAGATGCCGCTCGGGATAGTAGGCGATGTTGCAGGAAGAAAAATGCAAAAAGATTTCGAATCTGTTATGGAGAGAAAAATTCACTCTAACCTCAACGAGGCTCAGGGTGTATGGCATATGGGCCAGCGCGATATAAACTGGATAAGGATAAGCCACAATGCCAAAAAAGAGGGGTTTACACTGGAACATCTTGGAATAATCAATGCTGTTATGACACACCACAGATTCAGGGCAATTGTGGATAAGGTTCAGGTGACGATTTATATAGATGAGGGAGATGTATTGAGGCTTCAAGAGGAGGCAAGAAAGGTATACAAAGAACGTGACCAGAGGATCGGTGGACTTGTAGATGAGGCAGTTGACACATTTTATTCATGTCTCCTCTGTCAGTCCTTTGCACCAACCCATGTGTGCGTTATCAGCCCTGAGAGGCTTGGCCTCTGTGGTGCTTTCAACTGGCTTGACTGTAGAGCTGCATACGAGATAGACCCAACCGGTGGAAATCAGCCTATTACCAAGGGTGAGCTTATAGATGCAAAATACGGTAGATATACAGGCATTGATGAATATCTTAAAAAGGCATCAGGTGGTGCAATTGAAACTCTTAATCTTTACACCATCATGGAAAACCCTATGACCTCGTGTGGGTGCTTCGAGTGTATTGTGGCTATCGTTCCTGAGGCGAATGGAGTGATGATTGTGCATCGCGGACATACAGATATGACACCTATAGGCATGAAATTTTCAACATTGGCAGGGAGTGTTGGCGGGGGTACACAGAACCCTGGATTTATGGGCATTGGTAGAAATTTTATAGTCAGCAAAAAGTTCATATACGGTGACGGAGGAATCAAACGAATTGTCTGGATGACGAGGAACCTGAAGGAGAGTCTCAGGGAAGTATTTGAAAGAAGGGCTGCTGAAGAGGGAGTTCCAGACCTCCTCGATAAGATTGCAGACGAGAGTATTTGTGAAGAACCGGAAAAGCTTCTGGAGTTTCTTACGAGTGTCGGTCATCCAGCACTTGAGATGGAGCCGATTTTATAAAAAGAAATTTATCACCCTCCCCAAGCCCCTCCCATCAAGGGAGGGAATACTTCCCTCTCCCCTTGTGGGAGAGGGTTAGGGTGAGGGGGGATTAGAGGTTGGAGGTTTTATGGACAAGGTACTGAAGAGTGCAAATGAAGCTGCGGAGCAGATTATAGAGTGGGGAGAGTCCCACAAGATGGAGACATGCTTCGACAGGGCTCAGAGACTTAAACCATGCCCTATCGGCGTTACCGGTGCATGTTGCAAGATATGTCATATGGGTCCATGCCGGTTTGTTGGACAGAATGCTGAGGAAGAGGCAAGAGGAGTATGCGGAGCTACACTTCCTACAGTTGCAGCAAGGAACCTATTAAGAATGGCTGCAGCAGGGGCAGCAGCACATTCAGACCATGCGAGGGATATGGCCTTATTATTACTTGCTGTTGCCAGTGGAGAAACAAAGGATTTCCAGATAACGGATGTGAGAAAACTCAACAGGGTTGCGGAGATACTTGGTGTTGAATTCGGAAATGGAAGGTCTACAAAGGATGTTGCAAGAGATGTGGCTCTTAAATTCCTGGAGGATTTCGGAAGGCAAAAGGGCGAGCTGAATTATGTAAAGAGGGCTCCTCAAAAGACACAGGAGAGATGGAAAAGATGGGGCATTACACCAAGAGGGATTGATAGAGAAATAACAGAGGCAATGCATCGCACGAATATGGGTGTTGACCATGACCCTGACAACCTTCTTTTAAGCGCACTTAGGGTTTCCCTCGCTGATGGCTGGGGAGGCTCCATGATTTCGACAGACATTACAGATATACTTTTTGGCACTCCAAAACCGGTGAAGGCAGAGGCGAGTTTTGGAATATTCAAAGAGGATGAGGTCAATATTGTCGTCCATGGACATGAGCCCTCACTTGCAGAGATAATCGTAGATGTAGTCAATGAACCAGAGATGATTGCCTATGCAAGATCAAAAGGTGCTCAGGGGATCAATCTTGGAGGCATGTGCTGCACTGCGAATGAGGTGTTGATGAGACATGGAATTCCAACAGCAGGAGGATTTACCAATCAAGAGCTCGCGATTATGACTGGACTGGTTGATGCATTGACAGTTGATGTTCAATGTATCATGCCTGCGTTAACAGAGCTTTCAAAAAAGTTCCATACAAAAGTAATCACCACATCCTATAAAGCAAAAATACCTGGCGCCATTCATATTCAGTATGACGAGCACAGGGCAAAAGAAATTGCAAGAGAGATAGTCAAGATTGCCATTGACAACTACCCTAACAGAAAAGTTAAAGGGAGTCATGTTACTCAGAAGTATCCCCTCATAGCCGGCTTTTCCCATGAATATATTGAGTACATGCAGGGAGGAAGATGGAGGGCATCATTCAGACCGCTCAATGATGCTATTATGGTGGGTAGAATTCGAGGAGTTGTGGGCCTTGCAGGCTGTGATAATCCGAGGGTTACTTCACAGGGTATTCATCGTTTTCTGGCAATTGAATTGATTAAAAATGATGTGCTCATAGTCTCAACAGGCTGTGGCTCTGCTGCATGCGGAACTGCAGGATTTCTCATACCAGAGATGGCACTGGAGAATGCTGGTCCAGGGTTAAAAGAGGTGTGCGAGGCAATAGGGATTCCCCCAATTCTTCACCTTGGTGCATGTGTGGATAATTCAAGGATTCTGACAATAGCATCTGCGATGGCAGCAGAGGGTGGTTTTTCTGATGAGATTGGCGGTATGCCTGCTGTCGGTATTGCGCCAGAATGGATGTCTGAGAAAGCAATTGCAATAGGATGCTATTTTGCAGCATCAGGTGTCCCTGTTATATTCGGTGGTGAATCTCCGGTTGAAGCGAGTGAGGAAGTAACAAGGCTGATGACAGAGGTCTGGTCTGAAAGATTCAAAGGCTCACTTCACTTCGAACCTGATCCTGAGAAAATACTGAACCTTACCCTTGGATATATCGATAGGGCCAGGGAAGCACTTAAACTTAGAAAATATGAACCAGGCAAGTTCGGTGTAGAAAGAGTTCTTATGGATATGGCTGCAAGGCGTGAACTTGAAAGGGCAGCTAAGCCACATTTAGGATTCTAAAATGAGATACACGATACATGATGCACGATGCAGGATATTGTAATCCCCCTAAATCCCCCTTTAGTAAAGGGGGACTGAGGGGGATTTGTCTTGAATCTTGAATCATTAAGTTTTTGGAGGTTAGATGAAGGTAGAGGAGATCGATGTTGCAGAACAGATGGGTGAAGTAGGCCGAATACTTCGTGAGTATGACAGGAAAAAGGGAATCCTGATACACGCCCTGCTGGCGATACAGGAGGATCATGGTTATTTACCCGAAGATGTATTAAGGAAACTTTCGAAGAAGTTAGACCTTCCGCTTGCTGAGATTTACAGTGTAGCAAGTTTTTACAAGCAATTTCATTTTACGCCGAGGGGGAGAAAGGTTGTCAGGGTATGCTTGGGTACAGCATGTTATGTGCGGGGTGCTAAAAAAGTCCTGAGCACGCTCGAGGAAAGATTCAACATTAAGGTAGGAGAAACTACCGAAGACCTTGCTATGACGTTAGAAACTGTTGGTTGTATTGGGTGCTGCGGCCTTGCACCTGTTGCCACTGTAAATGAAGATGTTGTAGGTGAGATTGGTCTAAAAAAACTGGACAGATTGATTAAAACCATAGGATAGGAATAAAGATGGAAAGGCTTAATAGCATAGAGGATTTTAAGAACCTGAGAACATTTCTTAGCAAGGAAATATTCAGACCGGATAAAGATAGAGTTAGGATTTGCTGTGGGACGGCATGTACGGCTACCGGTTCAGGCAATGTTGTCAGAGTATTTGAGGAAGAAATTTCAAAAAAAGGCCTGGAACTGGAAATTGTTAAGACAGGGTGTCAGGGTCTGTGTCAGAAAGGCCCTGTGATGAAGGCAGAGCCATATGGCTATTTTTTTCAGAGGGTCAAACAAGACACTGTAAAGGAAATTATTTCTACTACTTATTCAGCAGGTTTTCCTGTGAGGAGCCTTCTTTACAGAACCACGTTTCTTGAGAAGCCTATTGAGGTAATGGAAGAGGTACCATTTTATAAGAAACAGATGAGAATTGCACTCAGGAATAACGGAAGAATAGACCCCTGTAATATCTATCATTCTATTGCTGTTGGCGGCTATAGCGCTGCTGAAATAATGTTTTCCTCCATGAGCCCAAAACAGGTGATTGAGGAAGTAAAAAGAGCTAACCTCAGAGGTCGAGGTGGTGCAGGGTTTCCAGCTGGTGCTAAGTGGATGCATACGAAAAGGGCTCCAGGTGATGTTAAAATTGTTATAGCTAATGGTGATGAGGGTGACCCTGGTGCTTTTATGGACAGGTCTATAATGGAGGGCGATCCTCAGAGCCTGCTCGAGGGAATGCTCATATGTGCCTATGCTATCGGTGCACATTATGGGTTTATCTACGTTCGTCATGAATATCCGCTTGCTGTTAAGAACTTAAAAATTGCTATTAAACAGGCAGAGGAACTCGGGCTCTTAGGTGAAAATATCCTTGGTACTGGATTTGATTTTACAGTCTATATAAGAGAAGGTGCTGGTGCCTTCGTCTGTGGCGAGGCTACTGCTCTTGTTGCATCAATAGAGGGCAATAGGGGATTTCCTCATGCAAGACCTCCAAGGGTCTCAGAACCTGGTGGAGGCCCCTGGGGTTATCCATCCAATCTTAATAATGTGGAGACCTATACCTGTGTTCCTGCAATCATAGAAAAGGGTGCCGACTGGTTCCTGAGTATAGGGACTGAAGGCTCGCCAGGCACAAAGGTATTTGCCCTGACAGGAAAGGTTAAAAATACAGGACTTGTAGAGGTTCCTATGGGCATAACCCTCAGAGAGATAATTTTCGATATTGGCGGAGGTATCATAAATAACAAGAAATTCAAGACAGTGCAGACAGGTGGGCCTTCAGGCGGTTGTATTCCAGAGCAGTATCTTGATCTGCCTATAGATTTTGACTCCCTCTGGAAGGTCGGCTCAATGATGGGCTCTGGTGGTATAGTTGTTATGGATGAAGACAACTGTATGGTTGATGTTGCCAAATTTTTTCTTTCCTTTACACAGTCTGAATCATGCGGGAAGTGTCCGCCTTGTAGAATAGGCACATACCAGATGCTCCAGATACTTGAAAAGATAACTTCAGGCAATGGTGAGGAAGGCGATATAGAAAAACTTGAAAGACTTGCTGAGATTATATCGGCAGGCTCTCTCTGTGGCCTTGGCCAGGGTGCACCAAATCCTGTACTCACAACTATACGATATTTTCGTGATGAATACGAGGAACATATTAAAGAAAAATACTGTAGAGCAAAAGTATGTAGTGGCATGGGGGTCTTTGTAATAAGTCAAAGCGAATGCATCAGGTGTGGCCTGTGTAAAAGTGCCTGCGCCTATGATGCTGTCGTTGAAAGGAGAGATAGATACTTTATTGCACGTGATTACTGCACGAAGTGTAAGGCTTGTTACTACGCTTGCCCTGTTGATGCAGTTAAGATAAGGAAGCAGGCATATGTAATTCTTGAAGAGGAATTTAAAATGCCTCCAGAAAGAATAGAAATTATTGAAAGGAGAGCCGGAATGACATTAAAAGGTGTTTTAGAATCAAAACCGTATAAGATAGTAACCACTACGAAAGATCGCTGGATTGCAGATGCAATAAAAGTTATGAGTGAGAATAATGTGAGTGGTATCTTCATCGTTGATGAGAATGGTAAGTTAGAAGGTGTATTTACAGAGAGGGATATTGTGCAGTGCGTTGTGAACAAAATTTCTCTCGAGCATGAAACGGTTAAAAACATTATGAGACACGATATTACAACATTTGACCCTTCGATGAAAATAAGTACAGCGATAATGATTGCTTCAAAAAAGAAGATCAGACATTTACCAGTTGTTGAGGGAGATAAAATAGTCGGGATGGTTACTTTTAGAGATTTAGTTTCATATTTACTTCCAGAAATTTGCTATATGGCAGAGGTTACTTATTAGGGGTAATTAACGACAATGCAAGAGGAGTTAAAGGTAGAAGATATAAAAAAAGAGGCAGAAGAGAAGCGCTGCCCTGTTCAAAGGACACTTTATTATATAGAGAAGTTCCTTTCAGATCACATGTGCGGGAAGTGTTTTCCTTGTGCATTAGGAACATATGAGGCAAAGATAAGACTTAAAGATATTGTATCCGGTAAGGGTAAAGAGGCTGATATTTTTGTTCTGAGACGGGTTGCAAATGAAATGATTGTAGCATCTCGGTGTAAGAAGGGCAAAAAAACCGCAAGGTTTATCCTCGAATGGATGGGAACAGAATATTTTAATGAACATATAGAGGGGAGATGTCCTGATAGGGAATGTCTTGCATATATAGAATACAGAATTGATCCTGATAATTGTATAATGTGCGGGGAATGTCAAGTTGTCTGTAAATTTAATGCAATTACTGGAGAAAAGAAAAAGACCTATCTTAGCGGTTATCTATCCTTTGAGATACTGCAGAAGAGATGTACCAAATGCGGTGAATGCGCTAAGGTGTGCCCAACCGGGGCAATTGAGATAGTTGATATAAAAGAGCAGGTAGCAGTTAGCGGTTAGTAACGGTAAATGACAAATGACAAAATCCAAATGATAAATTTTTGATATTTGACATTTGCCCCGTACTTGATACGGGGTTGACATTTAAGTAAACAGGGAGGATTAAATGGCAGATATTGTGGGGCTTACAATAGATGACAAAGAGGTTCAAGCTCCCGAAGGCATGAATCTCATAGATGCAGCGGAGCTTGCTGGCGTTCATATACCGAATCTCTGTTACCTCAAAGGCATGAAGGGCATTGGGGCGTGCAGGCTTTGCCTTATAGAGATAGAGGGGTTGAAAGCGCCGATGATAGCATGCAATACAAAGGTCAAGGAGGGGATGGTCATAAATACGAAGACAGAAAAAGTCCTGGAGATAAGGAAATTCGTCATAGACCTTATC
Organism: Nitrospira sp.; assembly: GCA_016873595.1. Lineage (GTDB taxonomy): Bacteria > Nitrospirota > Thermodesulfovibrionia > Thermodesulfovibrionales > SM23-35 > VGWZ01. The sequence continues at coordinate 2,970 of VGWZ01000011.1, read as the reverse complement.
CTCTCAATGCACCCTCTTGATTGTATGACGTGCACAAAGGCAGGTGTTTGTCGTCTCCAGCAGTATGCTTATGACTTTGGGATTAAGGAGTCAAGTTTTACAAGAAAGAGATTTGGTTACCCCGCTGATGAGGCAAATCCCTTTATAAAGAGAGACCCTGAATACTGTATAATCTGTGGTAAATGTGTGCACATATGTAAAGCACAGGGTACCAGCGTGCTTGATTTTATGGGGAGGGGAGTTGAAGCAAAGGTTATTACTGCTAATGACAGGCCGCTTCAGGAATCAGGGTGCACATTCTGTGGAAGCTGTGTTGATGTATGTCCTGTGAATGCCCTCCTTGAGGCTGATAGATGGCGTAAGGGGAGAGAGTGGGAATATGAAAAAGTCAATTCTGTATGTCTTTTATGCGGGAATGGCTGTGAAATCACAGTAAGCACTAAAGAAGGCAGTATACAGAAGATTAATGCAGGAGCAGCTGAAGGCTCTGCAGAGAGGTATATATGCGCTTATGGAAGATTCGGTTTTGACTGTATTGAGGCAGAGACACGCCTTACACATCCTATGAAAAGGATAAATGGAGAACTAAAAGAGACCACATGGGAGGATGCCCTCAGAACAGTTGCCGATAAACTTAAAAGATCCGGCAAGGATGTTGGATTCATAAGCGTAGCAGGCATAGTAAACGAAGACGCACTGGTCCTCAAGAAGTTTGTTAAAGATGTTGTTAAGACAGAGAACGTTAATACAACGATGAGTCTTTATGCAGACAGTGATTCTTTAAGGAAATCTCATACAGCAGACATTGATGATGCTGATCTTGTTTTTCTCGTTGGTCTAAGCCCTTCCCAGAGGGAAAGGATCTTGCCTGCCCTTGATGCTGCGATAAGAAAAAAAGTTAACAGGGGCTTAAAGCTTGTTGTAATAAATTCCTCTGAGGCAAAAATAGCGGAGGCATCTACGATAAGCCTCAAGGGGGATGAAGTCTCCAATCTAAAAGCCATTGTAAGGGTTTTAATAGATAAAGGATTTAAAGCAGATAAGGAGATAGAGTCATCTGTGAAAGATGCAGAGGTATCAGAAGATATCGAAAAGGCAGCAAGCCTCTTTGCTGAAGCAAAAGAACCGCTCATCTTTTCTTCTCCTTCGCTTTTTTGGGCATCAGCCAATATATCATTGCTTAAGGGAAAGATTATCTCTGTCGCCCTCGAAAGTAATGCACGGGGTGTTGCCCTGATGGGTTTGACAACAGAAGGGAAAACCTATAAAGAGATGGTTGGAACAGCAGAGAGCAAAGAGCAGAGCGCACAGAGTGGTGTAAAAGTTCTCTATGCTGTTGGAGAAGTGCCATTGAATAAGAGACCAGATGGGATTGATTTCCTCATAGTGCAGAATTCACATCTTACAGAGCTTGCTCAACAGGCAGATGTTATATTGCCTTCAGCAACTTTCCTCGAATCTGCTGGCACGATAATAGATTATATGGGAAGACTGAAGTATCTTCCTCAGATAATAGAGCCTCAGGGAGCATCAAAAAGCCACAGAGATATTTTTATTCATCTTTCGAAGATTATAGGATCACCTCTAAAAAGACCGGCAGAGGCAGAAGTTAAGAAGGCAACAAGGGTAAAGACTAAACTGTCATTCAGCCCTTTTGTTAAAAAGGAAGGGTTTGATATATCACCCAGTGAGTTAATCGATTCTATCAATGCCTCTGTTATAAACGGTTCAAGACTTTTATGGTTGAAAGAGATTGAGAGGGCGATGGCTGTGTAAAAACTCTGGTAATTCTATCTGGTTAATTTAAGAATTCTTTATAAACTTATTTATCTGTCTTAAAAATTATCAAATTTTTGATATTTTATTTATTCTCTATATATTCCATAAGCTCCCTGAAATACGATTTTGAGAAATGGGGTATGCACTTGACGGCACCTGGTAGCACATGTAGTATATCGGGTATATGGAAGAGTACCCACGAACGCTACGAGAATTTGAAGCTGATTTTACTACCGAAAGTGCATGCCGCGAGTTTTTATTTCGGTTGCGGTGGCCAGACGGTTTTATTTGTCCGCGATGTAGAACGCATGGCGGTTGGTCGGCAAAGAGCGGACGGATAATTTGCAATGGATGCAGGTTTGGAACAACCGTGACGGCGGGGACGATCTTCCAAGATAGCCATCAACCGCAGACTGTTTGGTTCCGTGCGATGTGGTGGATGACTAATCAAAAAACAGGTCTCAGCGGGCTTGGACTCCAGCGGTTGCTGGGCCTGGGCAGTTATCGGACAGCATGGATGATGTTGCATAAACTGCGTACTGCTATGGTTAGGCCAGGTAGAGATCGGCTAACAGGAACCATTGAGATAGATGAGGCATACGTTGGCGGGTTGGAAGAAGGCGTCCTGGGTCGCCAGACAGAAAAGAAATCCGTCATTGTTGTTGCAGCACAAGAGGATGGATCGGGCATCGGTCGGATTCGGATGTCTCATGTTGGTGATGCTTCCGCAGCCAGTTTACATGGCTTTGTGAATACCTCGGTTGAGCCGGGCAGCACGATTCATACGGATGACTGGACAGGCTACCAAGGGTTGGAGGCCAAAGGGTATCGGCATGTGGCCACTCCGATCAAGAAGAGTGGAAAGCAGTCCCATGAGCTTTTGCCCCGAGTACACAAGGTGATCTCTCTTTTTAATCGCTGGCTGCTGGGAACGCATCAAGGGGCAATCAGTCACGAACATCTTGGCAGTTATCTTAATGAGTTTGTTTTTCGGTTTAACCGAAGGACATCTGCCCATCGCGGTAAGCTTTTTTTGCGTTTAGCTCAACAGTCTGTGGCAGTGGAGCCTGACCCCTATGCAGGTCTGATTAAAGGCGTCAGGGAAAGACGGACTCAAAAATACAAGCGCTTGGGGTAGGTGCCGTCAAGTGCATACCCCATTTTGAGAATTCAAAATAATCCATATACTGC
>VGWZ01000010.1 GCA_016873595.1 Nitrospira sp. | reverse complement strand
CCCCTGCACCAGATGAATACAACCAAACTCCACGTGTAGGAAGAACATCACTTCTTCAAGAATAGTGTTGAGCAACTTGTCCAGATCTCTCGTACGCAGGATGGCACTGAGTATGCGTGTGTGGGTAGTAAGTGCATCGCGCTGGTGTTGCAACATTTCCTCAGCCCTCTTGCGCTCTGTAATGTCTATGCCTTGGGCAATAGTGGCAATGATTGTTAGACTATCCTCAGTATAGATGTTCGCCGAGTTCCAGAGTGCTATCCGGACATCTCCATCTTTGCACAGAATCGGAATTTCCACTGCTTCCCAATACTCGCCACTTGAGGTGCGTTTAATCTTTTCTATCGAGTCTTCCCGACTTACTTCAGGGAAAAACATTTTAAGTTCTTTGCCGGTAACCTCTTCTGCCATATACCCTGTAAGATGTTCAAATGCATGGTTGAATCTGGTAATTCTGAAAGAAGGATCCCACACGATAATAGGAACGTTCGCATAGTTAAATAAGTTTTCCAAATAATCACGTGTCTCACGAAGTACTTTATCAGCCCGCTTGCGCTCCGTGCTTTCGACAAATCCCCACTTCCCTTCTCGCTTGATAAGAGCAAACTGATGGTTGCGAACTATATCAATGACTTCATGTACTTCATGTTTATCAAGAGGATAGGTGCAAAGGGCTATCATCCGATATTTGCCAATAGCATTGTTTAACTCCTCTTCATACCTATCGAAATCTTTCCAGCCTCGTCTTTCAAGCCAGTACATGTTACCTGTTACCCTCATGCCATCATAGCCCTTAGCCAATGCTTGATTAAGTTTATTAAACCAGGCATTAAGAGCTCTCTGTAGGTTAAAAGCACCATCTTTGAGATACCATTCGGTATGTGGAACAATCTCTATCTGTCCTCTTTTTAGATATTGATCTAAATCAGGCACAGCCCTTTTTATTGTTTTTTTAGCTTCTTTTTCAGTAAGTGGTTTTGAAGTAACGCACAGGCAGAATTCATTATTTTCTAATCCTGTCTTGAAATAAGGCACTAAAATATCAATGAGATCTTTTTTGTTATTATAAAATTGGCATAAGTGCGTGCCCCATGGAACATCACCTATACTATCTATTCCCGTTTTCCGTCTTTCTATCATCTGAGTTACCTCATCACAGCCTCTGTTCGCCAATATAGTTAAATATAATTAGTTAAATTATATATTTTCCTACCATATAAAGCACTATTTTTATTTAAGGTCCAAATTTAATTGGGGGGGGAGGGGCTTCCAAGACGGAAGCCCCTCTGAGGGGGAAGACTAAATTTCTTTAGGGGGTGCCTTTCTTAGAAATGAAGGTATATCAATAGGGTTTTCATAAGACATAATATCTGTCGTGATTATATCTACCGCGTAATCGGGCTTAAGAGTCTTTGACAAAACCCTATCCGAACCTCTAAAACTCACTTGTTCTTTAATAGGAGTCCATTTCTTTATCTGTGGCAGTTCTATCTTCTCCTTGTGCTCACCAAAGCCTGTTGCGATTACAGTAATCTTCACCTCATCATCCATATCAGGATTGATCACGACACCAAATATAAAGTGAACTTCTTTGTGCGACGAGTCAGAGATAAAGCCAGCTGCCTCATGAACATCGTTTAACGAGAGTTCAAGTCCGCCTGTAATATTGATAAGGATTCCCTTTGCACCTTCAATTGAGGATTCCTCGAGTAAACTATTTGATATAGCCTTTTTTGCTGCCTCGAGAGCTCCACCTTCTCCTTTTCCCATTCCCGAACCCATAACTGCACGGCCTTTATTTTCTAAAATTGTCCTGACATCAGCAAAGTCAACATTGATCAGTCCTGGAACCAGGATAATATCAGATATTCCCTGTACTGCTTGCCTGAGGACATCATTGGCCACAGCAAAAGACTTAAGCAGCGGTGTCCCTTTTTCAACAACGAGTCCGATCCTGTCATTTGGTATGACAATAATGGTATCCACACATTTTCTCAGTTCTTTTACTCCTTCTTCGGAATTCATCCACCTGATTCTGCCTTCATAGAAAAATGGTTTTGTTACGACACCAACAGTGAGGATACCAAGTTCTTTTGAAACACCTGCAATCACAGGCCCTGCGCCTGTGCCTGTTCCTCCACCCATACCTGCAGTGATAAAAACCATGTCAGCACCTTCAAGAGCCTCAGCAATGGTGATCCTATCCTCAAAGGCTGCCTCTCTCCCGATATCAGGATTTGAACCCGCGCCAAGTCCTCTGGTAAGATTCGTGCCAATCTGTACCTTCACAGACGCAAGAGAAGTCTCGAGGGCTTGTAAATCCGTGTTCACCGCGATGAATTCGACTCCACGAAGGTTTGATGCGATCATGTTATTGATTGCATTGCCTCCTGCTCCCCCAACACCGACAACTTTAATCTTTGCTTTCTGTCCTCTCACTTCTTCCATTTCAAACATACATACCTCCTTTTTTATCTAAATATTTCCTTTACCCAACCTTTCATTTTTCCTACTATTCCTGCAAATGTATCATGGTAAAATTTCCTGTTTGACACTGTAGTGAATCCATAAAGCACAAGGCCTACACCTGTGGCATAAATTGGATTGTGTATACTCTTTTCACATCTCTTTATGTTCTCTGGAAATCCTATTCTCACCGGAAGTCCTAATATCACCTCTGCAATCCTGTCAAGACCGTTAAGGAGAGAACCGCCTCCTGTGAACACCATACCTGATGAGGCAATGTCGTATCCAGAGCATGAGAGAAGTTCATTTTTTATTAAATCCAACAGTTCTTCTGTCCTCGGTTGTATAATCTCTAACAAACACCTGCGTGGAACTTTTCTTTCATGCCCGGCCTGAATAATTTCTATCTCTTCTGAGTCACTTGCCATACTTGTCGCAGCTGAACCAAAACTCTTTTTTAGCCTTTCAGCCTCTGAAACAGGAATCCTGAGACCAACAGCAATATCATTTGTAAAATGGTTTCCTCCAATTGCGAGAACAGATACATGTCGCAGCCAGCCATCCTTGTAAAGGATAATATCCGTTGTACCGCCGCCGATATCAACAATGGCCACTCCGAGTTCTTTCTCATCATCGGTAAGTATCGCCTCTGCTGATGCAAGAGGTTCAAAAACGATATCAATGACGTCAAGACCTGCCTTCTCACAGCATTTCAGAAGGTTCTGCACTGAAGTCACCGCACCGGTGACTATATGAACATTTGCCTCAAGCCTGACTCCTACCATTCCGACAGGATCCCTGATTCCATTCTGTCCATCAAGAATGTACCCTGTGGGAATCACGTGGAGGACCTCCCTATCGAGTGGGACATATACAGCCTTTGCAGAATCTATTACGCGATCAACATCCATATAAGTCACTTCTTTGCCTCTTACACCAACAGCACCATAGCTATTAAAACCTTTGATATGCCCTCCTGTAATACCAACGTATACAGTATTTATTTCAAAACCTGTCAAAGATTTCGCTTCATTCACCGCATTCTTTATTGATTCTACCGTGGATTCAATATTGACGACCACTCCCTTTCTGAGACCTGTTGACGCTGATGTGCCGACCGCGTGTATTTCGACGCCAGCTTCAGACAACTCTCCCACAACAGTGCATATCTTCGTCGTCCCCACATCAAGTCCTACGATAATATCCCCTTGGTGAGCCTGCCGAACCATCACTTAATCACCTCTTTGATAGGTTTTACAATTACCCTGTTTGCAAATCTTAAATCTATATAATCAACAGGGATTTTCCTCTTCTTTATCTCATCTTCTAATTCAAAAAGCCTCTTGAGTTTTTCTTCATATTCACCAGATCCTACCTTCACAACAGTCCCATCAATGGTTACGGTAAGTTCCTGTGGTTTACATGCAATGATCTCAATATGGTTCCTTTCTGATGAAAATCCTTTATCATTCATCAATTTTGCGAGATGAAGAGCTTCTAAGAATCCTTTGCCCTCTTTAAACGGGTCACCTGTGATTATGGGGAGAAAAGGTATTGCATTATCTTTAAGCTCTTCAAGGAGTTTACCGTTCTCATCTACGAGAAAAAGGTGGCCATTCATATCAAGAAGCGCAAATGGCACCGCTTCTTCTATCATTATTGAGAGCGTATCAGGAAACTCTTTTCTCACACTCACAGACCTAATCCATGGAGATTTGAGTAACCCCTGGCTCACCTTTTTATTTGAAATCGTTACCAGACTTTCATTCTTATGAATCCCTGTGAATGCCATGAGTTCATCATCTGTGAGATGTTTATTACCGATAAAAATAATATAATGAATCGGGGATAGGAATTTTCTTATGTCCAGGGTAACAGAGCTGTATGCTGCTCCTGTAAGTATGAGAATAAGCGAGAAGAGAGCAACAACATTCCAGAATACACTGCGATGAGTAACCTTCTTCTTAGCCCTCATCAATAGCCCCTCTGAGTATTTCTTCAATTAAGGTCGGAAATTCAAACCCTGCATGCCTTGCTATTTTTGGTAATAGACTTGTTTCTGTCATGCCCGGAATAGTATTGACTTCAAGCACATAGGGATTCCCTTCTCCATCAACCCTGAGATCAACCCTTGTTGCACCTTTACACCCAAGGGCACTATGAGCAGAAAACGCAGCATCCTTCGCCTTTTCATAAGCTTTGCTGTCTATTTCCGGAGGAAGTATATACTCTGTTAACCCTGCTGTATATTTAGCCTCATAACTGTAGAATTCAAGAGATGGCCTTACCTCAACTCCACCAAGTACCCTCTCATCAAGTATCCCTATATGTATCTCTTTACCGTCAATATATTTCTCTATAATCACCTTTTCACTCAAAGAAGTTGCTTTTTCAATAGCTTCCCTGATATTCATCTCATCTCTCACAATACTTACCCCTACACTTGAACCCTCAGTTGCTGGCTTGACAACCCATGGCATATCAAAATCAGTTCTGAGTTCTGAGTTTTGAGTTCTGAGTTTGAAACTCAAAACTCCTAACTCTGATCTCCGAACTACGATAAACGGTGGCACAGGGATATCGTGATAGATGAATATCTTTTTAGATGCATCCTTATCCATTGCAAGGGCAGATGCGAGTACTTTTGAGCCTGTATAAGGAATTCCGAGAACCTCAAGCATGCCCTGTACAGAACCATTCTCTCCATATCCTCCATGAAGCGCAAGAAATGCAATCTCTATCTTGTTACTGATCAGAACACTGCAAAGGTCAGGGCCTGCATCTATCGCAACTGTGTGATACCCTAATCCCTTCAGTGCATTATAAATTGCGTTTCCACTCCTGAGAGACACTTCTCTTTCAGCAGATTGACCTCCCATCACTACACCTATCCTCTTATCAGTTACCATTTCTAAAGTCTTTCCTTCCCATTTTGAGTTCTGTAACTTTGAACTTTGAACTTTGAACTTTACACTTCATTTCTCCCCACGATCTTTATCTCCGGTTCAAGGATAACACCAGATTTTTCCTTGACTCTATAAGTAACCTCCTCCATTAGCCTTATAAAATCAGATGCAGTTGCCTTCCCCCTGTTTATGAAGAAATTTGCATGGAGAGTGCTTACTTCAACATCACCGATTCTCATTCCCTTGCATCCAGACTCATCTATGAGCCTTCCTGCAGAGAGCCCAGGAGGGTTTTTGAACACACAACCGGCTGATGGTTCTGAGAGAGGTTGTTTTTCCCGCTTTCTCTTCAGAAAATCCTCCACCTTCGCTGAAACATCCTCCTTTTTATCCTTCTTGAGTGTTATTTCTGCACTGAGTATGAGATCAGTTGGCAAAATACTCGACCATCTATATCCAAAATCGATTCTATTTGTATCGAACTTCTCAACCTCGCCTTCAGAATCCATTATCGTAATCGAAACAAGCACATCCTTCATCTCGTAGCCAAATGCACCTGCATTCCCACAGATTGCACCACCAACAGTGCCGGGTATTCCCACAAGACCCTCAACTCCTGAATATCCATTTTCTTTCGAGAAGTTCACAAGCCTCTGGAGGGGAGTCCCGGCTTCAACAGACAAACGCACATATTCTTCATCCTCACTTAAGACCTCGATCTTTCTGAAAGAATGAAAAGAAATAACAGCCCCCTCTATTCCTCCATCTCTCACTAAAATATTTGTTCCCCCACCGAGAGTGAAAAAAGGTATCTGCTCCTGCTTTAAAATACGCTTCATATTTTTAAGTGACGACAGGTCGTGAGGTGCTACAAAGACATCTGCAGGCCCTCCAATCCTCAATGATGTATGGTCATTCATGGGCTCCATAAATTTCACTTCACCTCTAAAATTGCATTTAGAAAATATTTCCTGAATTCTTGAATTTTCATTTTTCATTGTTGCTTTTTAATGTATTGAGTACCTCTTCTCCTATCTTCCATACATCACCTGCTCCAAGGGTGAGTAACATATCACCTCTCTGTAGAGCTGTAATAATATGTTCGATAGCCTTCTCTTTATCTGTTATATACACAGCACTTTTATGACCGGCCTTTTTAATCCTCTTCAATAAGGTCTCTGAGTTCGCGCCCTTGATTGGCTTTTCTCCAGCAGAGTAAACAGCAAGAAGAATGAGTGAATCTGCATCATTGAACGAAGGAGCGAATTCATCCATCAGGTCTTTTGTCCTTGTATATCGGTGAGGTTGAAATACAACAAACAATCTGCCTGTTTCTGTATCTGACTTCTGACTGCTGATGAAGAGCCCCTCCCTTGCTGCCTTGAGTGTTGCCTTTATTTCTGTTGGATGGTGACCATAATCATCGAATATTTTTATCCCGTTTACTTCACCCTTAAACTCGAATCTCCTCTGGATACCATCAAAACTTTTTAACCCTTCCCTTATTTTTGCTCTATCTATCTGGAGTTCTAATGCGGCCCCAATTGCAGCCAGACTATTTAATATATTGTGTGTTCCTGCCAGCGGGATATCAAACTCGCCGATATTTTTTCCTTTATAGATCGTTTCAAAACTCATTGACATAAAACCTTTCCTGACATTTACTGCACGAAGCTCTGCATCGTGAGTAAATCCATAGGTGACGTATCTTCTATGGATTGAGGGTAAAAGTTCACGGAGGTGCTCATTTTCGATACACACTATTGATACACCATAAAATGGAATTTTATTCATAAAAGAAAGAAATGCCTCCTTCAGTGAATCAATAGTCTTGAAGAAATCCATATGTTCCCTGTCTATGTTTGTGACAACCGCAATTGTCGGAGAGAGCTTGAGAAATGAACCATCACTTTCATCAGCCTCTGCAACAAGAAATTCTCCCTGACCAAGTCTTGCATTACTCCCGGTTGCCTTGAGCCTCCCGCCAATGACCACAGTAGGGTCAAATCCGCAGTGGGCAAGAATGGTTGATATTAAAGATGTTGTTGTTGTTTTGCCATGAGCCCCTGCAACGAGTATCCCGTATTTCAGTCTTGCCAGTTCTGCGAGCATCTCTGCACGGGGGATTACAGGCAGAGATTTCCTCTTTGCCTCAATCACCTCAGGATTATCGTCTGAAACTGCCGATGATATAACCACTACATGGGCATTATCTGTATTTTCTGCATCATGGCCTATAGACACTTTAATTCCCAATTTCCTCAATCTTCTGGTTGTCTCCGAATCCTTTAAATCAGAACCTGTCACTTCATATCCGAGGTTGTGAAGTAACTCTGCGATACCTGACATCCCTATTCCACCGATGCCGACAAAATGTATTACCCTATAACGCTCAAACACAATACTCTCTCCAATTAGTCAAAAACATTTCCTTCCTCGTATTAAAATTAATAAAATCATTTTTGAATTTATAATACCGTACTTGATACGGGACTGGATTCCCGTTTTCACGGGAATGAGATATGTAAAGGCTATACTTCAATGTGTCATTCCTGCGGAAGCAGGAATCCAGATGGTTTTTATAACTCATATGATTTTCAAATTTTTTACGAAAGAACCAAAGTTTTTTTATCTGTATTTTGTGTTCTGTTTTGTGTATTCTCACTCCTTCACTCATCACTAATACAAACGCATTTATTGTTTTTACATTTTTGTCATTCCCGCTTGTCGGGAATCTTTCTTTTTCAGAAGGATTGCGGACAAGCCGCAATGACAACATAACAGCATTTAGTACGTTTATATTAATTACTTGTCACTGTTTTTTCATGAGGCTCATTGCGATATCAACTGCCTTCGCAGATGCCTCTGGTCTTCCCAGTGCCCTGCTATTTCTCTGCATCTCTGCCCTTAACGTCTCGTGCATGAAGAGTTCTTTTATGTTTTGTGCAAGGGATTCGCCTTTCAGTTTGCTGTTGAGGATCATTCTCGCTGCACCCATTTCAAGAAGTTTCCTTGCATTCATTTCCTGATGGTGTCCGGCTGCATAAGGATAAGGGATTAATATAGCCGGTTTTCCAAGGGCAGTCAGTTCTGCAAGTGTTGTTGCTCCTGCCCTTGAGATAACTAAATCAGCAACAGCATATGCCTCACCCATCTGATAGATAAATGGTGTAACTGTTCCCTTAAATCCATGCTTCCTGTATAATTCCCTTATTCTTTCATAGTCACTTATGCCTGTCTGATGAAGGAACTGAATCTTATCTTTGAGGTCATACAGATAATTAAGTGCATCTAAAACTGCCATGTTGATACTCCGTGCACCTGAACTTCCCCCAAAGATAAAGACAGTGAATAAATCTCTGTCGAGTGAAAAAAGTTTATATCCTGAGTCACTATCACCCTTGAGTATATGAATCCTGATAGGATTTCCTGTGAGAAATGTCTTTGCCTTTGGAAAAAATGAGATACTTTCCTGATACGTTGTACATATTGCATTCACAAATTTTCCGAGAATTTTATTCGTAAGTCCAGGTATGGAATTTTGTTCGAGTATCATGGTTGGGATCGACATGAGAGAAGATATAAATACAATCGCGCCTGATGCATACCCACCAACTCCTATCACGATATCAGGCCTCACCGTTCTGATAATCCTGTAAGAATCAATGACAGAGAGAAACATCTTTATTATTGCCCTTATCTTTTTGAGAGCAGATACACCCACTATGCCTTCTGCTCTCAGGAACTTTATTGTATAACCCTCCCTCGGGATCACCCTCGCCTCTATCCCATACTCAGTTCCCACAAATATCACCTCTGTCCTCTCATTTCTATTCTTGAATTCTTCAGCTATTGCCAGTCCTGGAAAAATATGTCCTCCTGTCCCGCCTCCTGCAATGATTACTCTCATAAGGTAGATGACAATTCCCCTCTGTTTTGTACTCTATTGGCATGAGGTTCCCTGATACCATATACATTTCTTCTTGCCCTTCTTCTCAAAACTATCTCGTTACTATTTAATGCTGTGCTTCTATAATCGCCTTTTGATATATTGAGGAGTATCCCAATAGCAGCCATATTCATAAGGAGAGAGGAACCACCATAACTGATAAATGGTAATGGTAAGCCTTTTGTGGGCACTATGCCTGTTGCAGCTGCAAAATTAATAAGCGCCTGCAGAGAAATCATCAATGAAAGCCCTACTGCTAAGTAATAGACAAACCCATCATTTGTCTTACTCGCGATATATATGCCCCTGATAAATAAGATAAGAAAAAGTGCGATCACCACTGATGCACCTATAAAACCAAACTCTTCTCCGATAATAGAAAAAATAAAATCCGTGTGTGACTCAGGGAGATAAGATAATTTTTGTTTGGAACTACCAAGACCCACACCTGTCAGGCCTCCGCTTCCAAATGCGATAAAAGATTGTACAAGCTGGAAACCACAGCCCTGGGGGTCTTTCCATGGATCAAGAAAGCAGGTTACCCTCTTGAGCCGGTAAGGCTCCATAATAAGCTTATAGAGTATCGGTAGACTGAACACCGAAAGTGATGCAAGGTATCTCAACTTCACACCAGAAAGAAAGAGCATTGCAAATGTGAGAAATGCAAGACTCATCGCTGCACCGAAGTCAGGCTGTTTGAGAATGATTATCTGGAAGAGTATCATGATAAAAACAGGTTTTATAAAAGATACAAAACTATCTGTTCTATAGTGGGGCATTGACATATACTTTGCGAGGAAAATCACCATAGAAAGTTTCACAAGCTCTGAAGGCTGAAATGTCGAGGGCCAGAGTTTAATCCATCTCTTTGCACCTCCTGCGGCAACACCGATACCAGGCAGAAAAACAAGTACTAATAACACAAAAGAAAAAATTAAAAGAGGGATAGCCATTCTCTTAAGAAAAGGCAGTTTTATCTGGTAAGCAAGAAACAGGAATCCAAATCCAATGACGATGGTGAATATATGTTTCTTAAAATAATAAAATTCTGTAATCCTTTTTTTTGCGAGTACAGGGGTGATTACAGATGTCGAACTATATATCATGAGTGCGCCAAAAACAATGAGCAACAACGTGACGAACAGAAGCAATTTATCATTCTGCGAATAAGGGGTAAATTGAGTAGTGTCAGCTCCTTCTTGATTACGAAACATCATGTCATCTCCATCACTATCTTTTTAAACTGTCTTCCCCTGTCTTCAAAATCCATGAACATGTCAAAACTGGCACATGCAGGAGAGAGCAGGACCACATCGCCTCTTACAGCCTGACTGCGTGATAACGCTACAGATTCTTTTACGTCCTTCGCCATAAAAGTTTCTGTAATGTCTCCGAGTGCCTTCTTTATCTTTTCAGCAGCCTCACCAATCAATACAACTGCCTTTACTCTCTCTTTTACTAAATTCCTTAACAGTGTGAAATCACCTGCCTTGTCTCTGCCCCCTGCAATTAAAATAATCGGCTCTGTAAAACTTTCAAGTGACTTAATGACCGCACCCACATTCGTCCCTTTTGAATCATTGAAGTACCTCACACCGTCTATTTCTCTGACGAATTCAAGCCTGTGCTCAAGTCCCTGAAATTCTTTCAGTGACTCTCCCACCGCATCAGCAGGGCAACCTGCAAGGAGAGCCATGGCCGAAGCAGCCATGGCATTCTCTAGGTTATGGACACCTTTGATCCTTATCTCGTCAACATGTATAAGTGATGAGTGACGAGGGCAAGAGGGGACTATCCCCGTCATTGGAGGAAGATTGCAGTAAACCATTCCTTCTTTAAAGTAAATCCCTTCGACTTCTCTCTTGCGACTGAAATAAAAAATAGTTGGTTTTTCACTTTTCACTTTTAACTTTTCACTCACAACTTTTAATGTCTCCGGGTCATCTGCATTGAGCACAAGAAAATCATCTTCATTCTGGTTTTCAACTATCCTTGCCTTTGCATCACTGTATTCTTCAAGTGAGTGGTATCTGTCAAGGTGATCAGGCGTAATATTGAGTATTGCAGCTCCTTTTGGCTTGAAATCCTCTATTGATTCGAGCTGAAAGCTCGATACCTCAGCAACAATATAATCAAGTGATGAGTGATGAGTGATGAGTGATGAGTTTAGTTCGGAGTTTAGGATACTTGTAACTTGTAACTCGTAACTCGTTACTTCCTTATAAATTTCGTCCGTCAACGCATTCCCTATGTTCCCTCCGAGAATTGTCCTGAAGCCGCCTTTTCTCATCATAAAGTCAAGTAAGGCTGTTGTAGTTGATTTCCCATTTGTTCCTGTGACTGCTAAAAATCCCCCCTTACCCCCCTTTAATAAAGGGGGGATGGGGGGATTAAGTAAACTATAAATTTTGTGTTCCGTGTTTTGCGTTACTACCTGATATGCGAGTTCGAGCTCACCGATTATAGGGATTCCCCTTGCTTTTGCATGCGCAATGGGCTGAATAGCAAGCGGGACACCCGGGCTGATAACTACCATATCTGCTGATAAAAATATATTCTCGGGATGTCCTCCCAGAACAAGCTTCACCGAAGGGTTGAGCCTTGTGATGAAATCTTTGAGTTCTTTTTCTGTTTTACTGTCTGTTATTGTTACTTCTGCTCCAATCTCAGATAACAGATTTGATGCTCCTACCCCGCTTCTTCCAAGACCTACAACCGTCATCTTTTTACCCTTTATTTCCATTCCCATTTTTCTTTGCAACGTTATAATCCTTCCCTTTTTTGCTTTTACCTTTTGTAATGATCTTTGTATTTTTCTTTTTTACTAATTTTGTTTCAGGCTTTATTTTTGAACTTTGATTTTTGCCCCGAACTTGATTCGGGGTTGAACTTTTTTTATTGGATGTCTTTTCCACTTTGAGTACATCATAATCTGCCCTGGTAAAATAGATTACAGGATCTTCTTTATTCGCCATTATCTGGAACCCCTTACCAGTAAGTGTCTCCGCCTCTTTCCAGAGACCATCCCTGCTTGGGCTTCCGAGGAGGGTCACAATAACCGTATTGTTATCTCGTTCAGAAGCACACACAAAACAATGCCTTGCCTTGCGTGTATATCCTGTCTTTCCACCTACGAGGTCTTCATCAGACCACAAAAGCCTGTTTGTGTTTTTGAGAAATATCGCATTTCCATTCTCTGAAGAGACCTCTGTCACGCGGGTTCCCATAATCTCTTTCAGTTTTGGATATCTCAGCGCATATCTCATTATTTTTGATAAGTCTAATGCAGTGGTGTACTGATGAGGGCCGGGTAACCCATGAGAATTTATGAATCTGGTATCCTCTAATCCAAGAGCAATCGCCCTACCATTCATGAGATGGACAAATCTCTCTTCTGATCCCGCTACTGCCTCTGCGAGTGCGACAGCAGCGTCATTCGCAGACTTCAAGAGTGCAGCATAAAGAAGTGTTTCAACGGTAACTTTATCACCCTCCTTAAACCCTGCCTTTAAAGGAGACACGCGAGAAGCATTTTTACTCATCGTCACACTATCCGTAAGATCTGCTTTTTCCATTACTATTATTGCGGTCATCAGCTTTGTGGTGCTTGCAGGAAGAAGGCGAAGATTCGGATTTTTCGCATATAAAATTCTTCCTGTTGATGCTTCCATCACCACTGCTGCCCTGGAAAGAATCTCATCAGCATAAGAAGTGAAAAGTGAAAAGTGAAAAGTGAAAAGTGAAAAAACCAAAAGACATAAAAGAACCTTTGTATTAACTTTGAACTTTGTCCGCCGTGGCGGATGAACTTTGAACTGTTTTTTCATGATCACCTCACCTTTAACGTTGCCAGACTTAATAGTGCGAGCATTATTCCTATTATCCAGAACCGTACTATCACTTTTGGTTCAGGCCACCCCTTCAATTCAAAGTGGTGATGTATGGGTGCCATTTTAAATATCCTTTTACCAGTGAGCTTAAAAGATACAACCTGCAACATGACAGAGAGTGTTTCTACAACGAAAATTCCTCCTACTACTGCAAGGACTATTTCATGCTTGGTGATTATGGCAAGGGTTCCGAGAGAGCCTCCAAGTCCGATTGATCCCACATCTCCCATAAAAACATCTGCAGGATATGAATTATACCAGAGGAAGCCAAGTGAAGCTCCAAACATTGCACCACAAAAAACAGTGATCTCTCCTGTACCGGGCAGATAAGGGACCTGGAGATACTGTGCTAATACTTTATGTCCTGAGATATACACGAGTACTCCTGTGGCGAGGACTGCAATCGCAACGAGCCCTATTGCGAGCCCGTCTATACCATCAGTGAGATTTACCGCATTTGAGGTGCCTACAATCACAATGATCGAAAATGGTATATAGAACCACCCAAAATCAAAAAACCATTTCTTAAAAAACGGAACAATGAGCATATCTGCATAGGGATCTTTGGGGTTCATGTAAAGGAAGATACCAATTAAAAACGCAAGGATTATCTGACAACCAAATTTCTGGTAAGCTCTGAGACCCTTGGAACTCTTTCTCGCAATTTTTAAATAATCATCGAGAAGACCGAGACCTCCAAAACCCACAAGTGACACAATCATAATCCAGACATACATATTTTTGAGGTCTCCCCATATAAAAATAGTAAGGAGTATGCACAGAATAATAAGAATACCGCCCATTGTAGGAGTCCCTGCCTTATTCATATGAGTTTGTGGACCATCATCTCTTATCTGTTGAGTCATGCTTAATTTCTTCAGTCTATTTATAATCCATGGACCCAATATCAAAGAAAAAAACATTGCGGTAAGCACAGCGAGCGCAGTCCTGAAGGTGATATACCTGAAGACATTAAAGGGGAAGAACCAGTTATGCAGGCTATATAAAAGGCTATAGAGCATATTATA
Organism: Nitrospira sp.; assembly: GCA_016873595.1. Taxonomy (GTDB): domain Bacteria; phylum Nitrospirota; class Thermodesulfovibrionia; order Thermodesulfovibrionales; family SM23-35; genus VGWZ01. Next base: position 8,048 of record VGWZ01000010.1, on the reverse strand, counting down.
CCTCTCTACGAGCCATTGGCCAGGACCTTTTCCATACCTATCCCCCTTGAACCTTTTATCAGAACCGTGTCTCCTGCCTTGCAGATACCCTTCAAAAGTTCTCTCGCCTCGAGAGCATTCTGTAATGTATACACGCTCCCAGAGAACTCAGATGCTGCAAAAGACATCAACGGACCAACTGCAATAAAGATATCTATAGGAAGTTCTGACATCCACCTGCCAAGCCTTCGATGAGCTTCTTCTCCATAAGACCCGAGCTCAAGCATGTCGCCGAGAACAGCGATTGCTCTGCCTTTCTTAAGTCTGACTATCTCTTTTATAGCTTCTTCCATTGAGGCAGGGTTTGCATTATACACATCACTGATAACCCTGATGCCATTCAGTTCTCTGATCTCAAGCCTCATCGGTACAGCTACAAAAGAATCAATTGCATTCTTTATATATTTCAGGTCAATATCAAACAGATGTCCGATTGAGGCAGCTGCAAGTACATTGTAAATATTAAACATCCCTGATAGTTGCGGATGAACCTCTATGGATTTCCCTTTCTCAGTATGTAAAAGAAAGTTTGAACCTTTTTCATGAAGTTCTATATCAGTAGCACAAATTTCAGCATAATTTTTAGTCCCGTATCTGATCACCTCTCCTTTAAACCTGGATGCAAAAATACCCTCCATCAAAAAAGAATCATCAGCATTCACCGCAACGATAGAGACATTTTCAAGAAGCTCGAGTTTTGTTTTTCTTACTGTCTCTATATCTTTAAATCCCTCAAGATGGGCATGGCTAATATTAGTGAGAACACCGTACTTGGGCATTGCGATTTCACATAATTCTTTAATTTCACCGGGAGCGCTCGCACCCATCTCAAGCACAATAATTTCATCTGCATCAGTTATTCTAATCAGGCTCAGTGGAAGCCCGATATGATTATTGAGATTACCAGTATTCTTCAGCACTCTATATTGTGTACTCAAAATTGCTGCAATCAGTTCCTTTGTTGTGGTCTTGCCATTTGAGCCTGTGATACCGATAACAGGGATGTCTTGCTTTAAACGCATGTAATGCGCAATATCCTGAAGGGCTTTTAATGTATCTCTTACCTGGATTATTGTTTGACCCTTTATAGGTTCTGCTGGAGGAGAACTTACAATAGCACCACTTCCTCTCTGTAATGCCTCATGAAGAAAATCGTGTCCGTCAAACTTTTTTCCTTTGATTGCAATAAAGAGCTCTCCTTCCTTTATCGTCCTTGAATCTATAGATACACCTGTAAAGGCACTTGAACTACTCAAAATAACCTTCCCGCCTGTTGCTGTAACTATATCGTCAATTGTCAACATATCCATATTTTTTCATAAATTACTGATGCATGATTCATGATGACCCCCCTTAAATTCCCCCCTTAGTAAGGGGGGAGCGAGGGGGGTTGTATCCTGCATCTTGTATCTTGAATCTTGTGTTTTATTGTCTCTTCAAGAACCTCCCTGTCATTAAATGTATACCTCACCCCTTTAATCTCTTGATAATCTTCATGCCCCTTTCCTGCGATAAGTATGACATCACCATAATCTGCCATATCTACCGCCCTTCTGATCGCCTCCCTTCTGTCGACCTCTATAAGATAGTTTCTTTTTTCTGCTCCATGAACAATTTCCATGATAATGTCTGATGGTTCTTCAGATCTCGGATTGTCAGAGGTGATGATCACAAAGTCACTAAGCCTTGTTGCTACTGCACCCATCCTCGGTCTCTTCCCGCGGTCCCTGTCTCCTCCACACCCGAAGACTGTGATAACGCGAGGCGAAGAGTTTCGAGTTCGGAGTTCGGAGTCTCCCCCCCACCCCTGCCCTCCCCCTCGAGGGGGGAGGGTTAGGGAAGGGGTGTTGCTGACTGATGACTTTTCTAAAAGTTCCCTCGCTGATTCTATCAGCCTTTCCAAAGCATCTTCTGTATGGGCATAATCAACAATACAGACAAAATTCTGACCGAGATCAACTTTTTCGAATCTTCCGGTCACATCACCTGTCTTTTCTATTCCCTCAAGAATTATTTCCCACGGGACACCGATAGAGAGTAACGCACCAGCTGCAGACATGATGTTATACACATTTGGCAGACCTATCAGATGAGATGAGACATCATAATTTTTACCACTGAATGACATCTTGAATCTCAATCCATTAATGGAACTATCTACTTCACTTGCAATAATATCCGCTCCTTCCTTAAACCCATATGTCACTATCTTTTGCTTTGAGTCCCATGTTCTCAGCTCTGAGTTCAATCTCCTCCCATAGGGGTCATCAAGATTTATTACAGAAGTTCCCTCACGGGTAAGAAGCACTCTAAACAATCTTTCTTTTGCCCTGAAGTAGTCCTCCATAGTTTTGTGAAAGTCCAGATGGTCTCTGGTAAGATTTGTAAAAATGGCAACTTCAAAAATCGTTCCATCTACTCTATACTGTGCAAGGGCATGGGAAGAGACCTCTGAAATCACATGCGTACACTCTAATAAGAACATATCTTTTAACAGACCGTGGAATTCCAAAGATTCAGGTGTTGTGTATATCGCAGGGTAAACTTTGTCTTTTATCACATACTGTATTGTGCCAATCAGGCCAACCTTCTTTCCCCATGTCTCGAGTATAGACTTGAGTATATATGTCGTTGTTGTCTTTCCATTTGTACCTGTAATGCCAATCAGCACAAGACTTTCTGATGGCCTTTCATAATAATTATTCGCAATACAGGCAAGTGCTTTTCTGCTGTTTTCAACCTTAATAAAACATAATCCCCCCATCCCCCCTTTAGCAAAGGGGGGTAAGGGGGGATTTGACTGCTGACTATTAACTAATGACTGAGTGTCAATTGCTTTCTCATACACCACTGCAACAGCACCTTTTTTAATTGCATTTCTGATAAAGTCATGCCCATCATACTTTTTCCCTGTCATCGCCACAAAAAGGTACCCTTCCTTTACTTCCCGCGAATCATAAGCTACACCTGAGATATCCATATCCCCCCACCCCTGCTCTCCCCTGCCTGACGGATGGCAGGCGGGCCCTCGAGGGGGGAGGGTTAGGGAGGGGGTGTAATCGCAGCCCTGAAGAACGTTGATAATATCTACGTTCTGAAGAAGTTGTCTCAGTTTCATTTCGCTACCAATAAAGGGGTTTCATATGCGTCTTTTCCCCTGGGTATGTTGAGATAGGAGAGCGCCTGGTTCGCAATGTCCCTGAAAACAGGTGCAGCCACCACACCTCCATAAATCTGACCTTTCGGTTCATAAATCACCACAATCATTGCAAGCCTTGGGTTATCAGCAGGAACAAATCCTACAAACGAACTGACATATTTTTCCTTCGAGTATCTCTTTGTCTTTGGGTTTATAATCTGTGCTGTCCCTGTTTTCCCTGCCACCTCATCTCCCTCAACAGAGGCGCTCCTGCCAGTCCCTCCTTCCTCTACAACGCTTTTTAATATATCTTTAAATGTCTCCGCGGTCTTTGAAGAAATTATTTGTTTCACTTCCTTATCTCTTAAAGAAGAGAGAACCTGACCGTCCGGGGAAATTATCTCAGACACTACATGAGGTCTGACAAGAAATCCTCCATTTGCAATTGCGGAATACACCCTGAGCATCTGGAGAGGTGTCGCTGCAACCTCCTGACCGATTGGTATTGCACCAATGGATGTGCCTGACCACTTTTCAGGAGGACGTATCCAACCTGAGACTTCGCCCGGCAAGTCTATCCCTGTCTTCTCACCAATACCTAAAAGTTTTGCGTATTTATATATTCTCTCCTTTCCAAGTTTCATGCCAATCGTAATAGAACCAACATTCGAGGATTTCTGTATAACCTCTTTGAAGGTAAGAATCCCGTATTTGTGGACATCGCGAATCGTTTTACCCCCGGCATCAATACTCCCTTTACTCACATCAAATAATGTATCATGCTTTGCCACCTTTTCTTCGATCGATGCAACACCAATGATGATCTTGAATGTAGAGCCTGGTTCATAACAATCAGTGATCGCCCTGTTTCTTCTATCAGAAATGCTCACACTCCCCGGGCTATTAGGATTATATGAAGGCCTGTTCGCCAAAGCGAGTATTTCACCTGTGAAGGGATCCATCATGATGACTGATGCTGCTGCAGCTCTCCATCTCACCATCGCCTTATCAAGCTCTTTTTCAACAAGATACTGGAGTCCTTCATCTATCGTGAGCACCACATTATTCCCCTTTGCCTCTATATCCACTCCTGATGAAAGTGTTCTTCCGCTCGCATCCCTCCTGAAAAACACCTTTCCACCGGTCGTCTTCAAATACGTATCATATCTGAGCTCTACACCCTCAAGCGGCTGATTTTCCACACCGACAAATCCAAGAATATGAGAAGCAAGTTCTCCCTTCGGATAAAATCTCTTTGCCTCAGTCAGAAAACCGAGTCCTTTGATATGAAGCTCTTTTATCTTTTCCGCTGTATCATCTTCAAGCTTCCTCGCTATCCATGCAAATCTTCCCTCTGCGGGTACTTTTGCAAGAACAATCTTAGGTTCCTTTGACATGGCTGATGCAAGTTTTTTTGCACCCTCATTATCAAGCTTAAGATTTTCTGGGTCGCAATAAAGAGATTCAAGTTCGAGGTTCAAGGCGAGTTCTCTCCCTCGCCTATCAACTATTATTCCCCTTCTCACATGAATGTCCTCAACCTTTATATGCTGCAATTTCGCCTTCTCAGAAAGACGCTTGTGGCTGAGTATCATCAGGTCTGTAAGACGCAAATATACTGCGAAGAAACTAAAAACGATTGCAGTACTCAAGATAACCGCCCTCTTTTTATTCACCCCCCACACCTCTTCTATCAGGGCTTAATGAGTCGTTTTTTATCCAATGAAGCCTTATAAGGTAACGATTCCTTTTGTTTCTTTACATGTATCACCCTGATTCTGTCTGGAAAAACAAAGCCTTGGTTTTTACTCAGAGACGCCTCTACTTTTCCAAAAGAGAGGATGTTTGCTTTTGCTGCAAGCAGCATTTTTCTCTCTTTAAGACACTCTATCTTCTTTTTTTCAAGATCACTGAGATTGTATTCTAAAGTCACTACATGAGACCGAAGCCATACAAGACCGAACAGGCTAAAAAGCAAGAAGGCAATAACCAGGGGCTTAATGATAAATGATACCATATTTCTCCTGTTCCCTGTTTTGATCATATTCTCTCGGCTGCCCTGAGTTTCGCACTCCTTGAAGAAGGATTTGACCTGATTTCTTCAGGAGAAGGAGTAATCGGTTTTTTTGTGATTACCCTGCACAACCCTTTTTTTGAATTATCTGCAATAAAATGTTTTACGATCCTGTCTTCAAGTGAATGGTAAGAGATCACACACAATCTTCCACCTTTTTTCAGAAGCCTTAATGAGGCATCAAGACCTGACCTGAGCTCATTAAGTTCTTTATTTACCTCTATTCTTAATGCCTGGAACGTCTTAGTTGCAGGATGAAGTGCACCTCTTCGCCTGTATATTCCCTCCACAATTGCTGATAATTCAGCACATGTATCAATTGTCTTTTCACTCCTTCTCCTGATTACTTCTCTTGATATCTTTCTTGATAACCACTCTTCGCCGAATTCTCTGAGTATCCGCTCAATTTCTTTCTCAGGATATCTGTTCACTACATTCCATGCGGATAACGTTTGTTTTTTATCCATCCTCATATCCAGTCTTTTGTCAGAAAAAAAACTGAATCCTCTTTCATAATCTTTGAACTGCGCCATCGAAACACCAAGGTCAAAAAGAATACCATCGACCTCATGGATTCCATCTGAATTGAGCAAACTCTCTATATCAGAAAACTTCCCCATCTTCAGTCTCACCCTTCTGTCTGAGAGTCTCTTTTCAGCCATCTTCAGTGACTCATCATCCCTGTCAATGCCGATGAGTCTTCCCCCGGAACCTATGAACTTCACTATATTCTCTGAATGTCCACCGAGACCAATTGTTGCATCTACATATACCCCCCCTGGTTTTGGGTCAAGTATCTCCAGAACCTCTTTGAGAAGAACAGGTATATGTACAATATCCACCATTAATCTCCAGGCTACAACCTCTATAACCCATATGCTGCGAGTTTCTCTTCAATAAATTTCTTATCTATCTTTGTAGGGTCAAACAGAGAATTCCACTCATTTCTATCCCAGATTTCAATCTTTTCTATCTGACCTACAACGACAACGTCTGTATTGATGCGTGCGTCATCCCTGTGCGCTGCTGGTATCAAAACCCTTCCCTGTTTATCCATATCAACCTCAACAGCAGAGGCAATAACCTTTCTCATAAATAATTTGATCGCCTCATCAGATCTCGGCTTTAACCGAACCAGTTCCTGGAGTTTATTCCATTCCTCTGATGGGTATACATAGAGGCACCGGTCAAATGGTGCGTTTGTTACATAGATTTTTTGACTGTAATGAATCGAAATGATTTCTCTAAAAGGAGCGGGGATAATAATTCTCCCTTTTGAATCAACACTATAATAGTATTTTCCGGAGAAAGCTGGCAATTTCCCTCCACTTTCTACCACTTTTTACCACTCAATATAGCGCAGAGAGAAGGTAATGTCAAGTAAAAAAATTAGCAACTATATACTGTATTTTAAAAATGAGACTACCACTATATATTGACTTATTTCGAGTTCGTGTCAGAGCAGAGAAGAAATTTTCATTTTAAGAGAAAAGTTGTCTTTACCAATTTTCTTTTTTTCTTTCTCACTTCGAACTGGAGTTTTTGACAAAGCCAAAAAATGATTTGAACTGACATGAACTTTTTTATCAAAGCATTAATTTTTGGCTTGACAAAAGGATTTCTTCTTGATACTGTTATTTCAGCTTTATTTATTTTTTACTAACTAATCTTTCTTATGAAAGGAGGGAATAGAGATGACAAAAGCAGAGCTTATTGACAAGATCGCTTCAGGTACAGGATTTAGTAAGGCAGATGCTTCAAAGGCACTGGATTCTACTCTCAATGCTATCAGGGCAGCGTTAAAGAAAGGTCAGAAGGTCACCCTTGTTGGATTTGGGACCTTCTCAGTAGTAAAAAGGAAATCCAGAAAAGGCCGCAATCCAAGAACAGGCGAAACGATCACAATCCCTGCTGCAAAGCTACCAAAATTCACATCAGGCAAGTCACTTAAAGACGCAGTAAGATAATCTGTATATAATCATTTAAAATAAAAGGGGCACGTTGGGATTGCCCCTTTTATTTTAAAAAACTTTTTGTTATGCTTAACTATACAGAGAAATAATTAAAAAAAGGGGGGAATATGCTTATTGAATTTAGTATCATACCAATAGGTGTTGGCAGCAGCATTGGTGGGCAGCTTGCCGAGGTATTAAAAATAGTGGACACAAGCGGACTCCCTTACAAGGTAAATCCTATGGGCACTGTGATCGAAGGTGATTGGGATGAGATAATGAAGCTTATCAAGAAATGCCACAAAACAGTGATGAAAACCGGTGAGCGTGTACTCACCACAATCTCCATCGATGACAGAAAAGGCAAACCGAACAGGATAGAAGAGAAGGTAAAATCAATAGAAAGACGGATTGGAAAAACTCTTAAAAAGTAAACCCCGTTAGAAAGCTCACCCCGCTTAGAGATAAAGCTATAACGGAGCTTGGGTGGGCTTTCTTTCTAACGGGGTAAAGGGAGGGAAAATGGCTACGAAGATAACATTAAGTGTAATCAAGGCAGATGTCGGAGGTTATGTCGGACATTCAAGTATACATACTGAACTTCTCGATACCGCAAAAGAAAAATTATCACATGCTCAAGAAAAAGGAATGTTGATTGACTACCATGTGACAAGATGCGGTGACGATCTCGAACTTATCATGACTCATAAGCATGGGGTAGATGCCGAAAATATACACAACCTTGCATGGAACACTTTTGTTGCATGTACTGAGATTGCAAAGGACCTTAAACTTTACGGCGCAGGTCAGGACTTACTCGCTGATGCATTCAGCGGGAATATAA
>VGWZ01000009.1 GCA_016873595.1 Nitrospira sp. | reverse complement strand
AGGGCATTTTTACCATCGACTGTAATCATGTTTATGGTGATGTTTGCATAAAAGGGTATCCCGTCTTTGCGTTTTAATAAAACCTCATAATTTCTGACATATCCATTACTCTGTAATTCTTTCAGGAGCGCTTTCCGATCTTCAGGATTCTGATATAAATTTATTACATTAAAGTTCAAGAGATCCTCTTTTGTGTATCCAGTTATTTCAGATATTACTTCATTATATGCCAGTAACTTACCTTCTAATGTGGAAACCCCTATGCCTAAGGGCGCATTTTCAAAAAGAATGCGGAATTTCTCTTCACTTATCCGCAGCGCATCCTCTGCCCGTTTGCGTTCGGTAATGTCAGTAGCGATATGAATTATTTTCTGAATATTCCCCATTTCATCAAACACAGGTGTGCATGAGACGTGAAATACTCCGCCAAGGGCTTCTACATCCATATATCTCTCTTCAAGTTTTGATGAGGAAAACATCTTCGTGAACGGGCAGGTTGCCGGCGGTTCGCTTGTATTATGAAAGATTTCATAGCATTTCCTGCCGATCAGCTCTTCTGCGGAATGTGACCCTACTGCTTTTACAGTAGCCTTGTTTACCGAAAGAATATTGTATTGTGCGTCAAGTATTATTGTTGGATAACCTATGGACTGAAAGATATCCTCCCAATCACGGTGGACTTTTCGGAGTTCTTCACGCTTTTCCTCAAGTTCCCGCACCTTTTTGTCCAGTTTCCGGGCCAAAGCTTCTATCTGCATTCTGTCCAGTTCTGTGCTGTGATCTCCGCCAGAGGCCGCTCTGGCACAGGAAGATGCCTGGCCTGATATTCTTCAATTACTTTTCTGATTGCATTGAAAAATTTTTCCGGTTCCATCGGCTTTATGAGAAAACGCGATGCTCCAAGAGATATGGCCAGTTCTTCATCCTTTTTATCAGTATAAGTGGCTGTATAAAAAACAAAGGGGATATGGCGAAGACGTTCATCAGTCTTTATCCTGCGGCACAATTCGAAACCATCCATTTCCGGCATCATGATATCAGATATTATCAAATCAGGAGACGATGGAATAGCTTTTTCGAGCGACTGGACGCCATTTGTAGCGCTCTCAACAGTATATCCCTGGCTCAGAAGCGCACGCTCAAGAAAAACCCTTGAGTTAACGTCATCCTCTACGATCAATATCTTCATCTAAAAATACCTTTCATATCCCTTTTTAACCCCTCCAGTCCTCCCCTTAAGTTAAGGAGAGGTGAAGGTGGGGTTATGTCCGACATGTATCTTTATGCTGTTTCACCGGTCATGATCCAATAAAAATATAGATTATATTTTACCTTCAACAATGCTGATTGCCAGATTGCTCAGATATTGCTTGATCGTCAAGTTTGGTAAAGGTTTTATCCATTTTATTTCAGCATCAATAATCGTATAATCAAACTCGGCAAGTATTTTGGCAACAATGAGAGGTGAGATGCCGGCAGCCTTGCTCCCGGCGTCAGTCAATGCTGTCTTAATACTTAGCCCATCATTCAGAAGTACAAACACATCAACTATATCTTTGGGCAGTGTTCTGTCAACTATCGCAGTTATCTTATTCGCAAATATATTTTCCCTTGAATCTATCATGCCGAGAACCGGATGGTTTACCATTTGACCGATATGTGAGGGCACATCATTTATCAGCTCAATCTTTAATCTCTCATTACCGACAAAAATACGATAAAAATGTTCGCCTTTGTAGTCTGTTTCAGCGTCACCGAATACCTTTTGCAGTTTTGCTAACTGAGTTTCTGAAATCCTCCGGAACTCTGCATGATCGTTAACAAAAAAGTCCAGATCATCAGAATACCGGTGATTGTAATATCCCCTTGAAAGAGCAGTGCCACCTGTCAGATAAAAAGGTGATTCCCGGAATACAGATATAACCATGTCCTGCAAAGGATACAGCACATTATTGTAATATTCTGCAAGCAAAATCCATTCCCTCTTTTATTTCTTTGAATCTTACGAACTTTCTTGCATCTCCCCATAAACCGCATAAAGTTCTGGGATCAATTATTTTTACAATCTTGAACCAGTTTACACTCTCAAGAAGCCGTGCTACACAAAACCCTCTTTCAGGCCATTTACGTGCGCTTCGTCCCTCTATGATTGCAAGGAAATCCTCGGGTGTAAGATTTAAATCCCACAAACACTGCTTAAGTGTTCGTCTATGTTCTTCAGACAATTCACTCTTTTTCATATTTGTCATAAAGAATTATACCTTAATCCTCCTCTACAATCATTATCTTCATCTGAAAATGCTCCTAATCTGTCATCCCCGCAATCCGCCGAAGGCGGAGCGTCGGGAATCTTTCCTTGAAGAAGGATTCCGGACCGGTCCTCGACAAAGCGAGGACAAGAACCGGAATGACATTTTCATTGCCCTTTGTGAAAAAGTTACGATACATATTCGACATTGAAGTATAGGTGGATCATTATATCATATATAAAAATTATTGCAAAATGCAGCCGCTTACGGGGTAGGACATCAGCTACACACCGTGTCTTCTTAAATCCTTTTCAGAAAGCCCGAAATAATGTCCCACCTCGTGTATTAGTGTCTTGGTAATCTCTTCCATAAGCTCTTTTTCTGATGAACAGAGACTTTCGATATTTTTTTGAAAAAGGATTATCTTATCGGGCATTGGATAGGGTATATCAAAAAACCCTCCCTTCCTTGTATAGGGGACACCCCTGAAAAGCCCAAGAAGTAATTCCTTTGAGCCTGTAAGTCTTCTGTCTGCTCTTGATGGCTGGTCTTCAGCTATAACGGTTATATTCGTAAAGTATTTTCTAAATTCTTCAGGCAACTCTTCAAGTGCCTTTTCAACAAGCCTGTCAAAATCAGCTCTGCTCACACGGTAGGGCATTAATTTCAGTCTGTTATGAGCCTTACTTCCTCATCTCTCCGCCTGTCTTTTCTATTACATAATTAACAAGGGAATCATGAATATCTGCAATTTCATCATCAGTAAGAGTTCTACTTTTTGACCTGTATATAATATTGAATGCGATGCTTTTCTTCCCTTTCTGGATGTTTTTACCTTTGTAAAAATCAAATATCGTAACCTCTTCTATAAGTTCAGAAGGAAAAGTCCTGATAATCTTTTTAATTTCAGAAGCGGCGATATTTTCATCAACTACAAGAGCGATATCACGCTCCACACAGGGATACCTGGGAATTTGAACGAATTTTATAGAGTCAGGTATAAGTGCTAAAAGAAGGTCAAGGTTGAGATCAAACAGGACAACCTCCGGCTTTTGCTTTTTCAGGTTAAGGCGTTCGACTACTCCTGGTGCAAGTATTCCAAGATATCCAATATGAGAACCTGAAACATATATGTCAGATGACTGACCCTTGTGGAGAAATGGCTCTGAACATGGGACAAAGGAATATTCATTTATCCTCAACTCTCCAAACACAGACTCCAATGCACCTTTTGTGATAAAAAATCCATGCACATCATCTCTCCACAAAGAAGGAGTTTTATCACTATACAATAATCCTCCAAGCCTTAATTCCTCTAAGGGGAGTTCACGTTGAATATTCTCAAAAGCCTTTGATATCTCAAAAACTCTTATATCTTTTATCCCCCTATCAAGATTGTAGGTAAAGTTTTCGATCAGGGCAGGAGTTAGTGTTGTCCTCAGTAAAGATTCTTCCTGCCTCAAAGGATTTTTTATCGCAATAGTATTTCGCCTTCTATCATTCTCAGGGATTTCAATTGTATCAAGACTTGTCGGACTCATAAAACTATAATTAATAATTTCTGTAAAACCTTCTTTCCTCATTGCTTCCCTTACACTGTGTACATTCATTATTTTTTTATTTAACTGACCTGAAGAAAGAGGACTCCTCGGATTCCTTGCCGGAATTTTGTTATAACCATAAATTCTTGCAACCTCTTCAGATACATCACTATCTGTCTGAATATCACGTCTGTGTGCAGGAGGATAGACAATAAAAACATCCTCTTTATCCTCTGTGCTGATACCAAGTCTTCGCATAATTTCACGTATCTCAGCAGGTGAAAGATTTGTTCCTAATATTCTGTTTATTTTTTCATATCTTATCTCGACAGGGTTAGAGACATATTTCACAGGATAGGCATCTATTATTTCATAAAGAGTTCCTCCGGCAATCTCCTTTATCATGAGAGCTGCCCTATTTAAAGCATTCTCAAGAAATTCTATGTCAGTTCCCCTTTCGAATCTGTAAGAGGACTCGCTTATAAGACTCGATTTCTTAGATGTCCTTCTGATAGAAAAAGGTTCAAAGTAGGCGCTCTCAAGAAAGATATCCTTTGTAGTATAGACAACCTCTGTCTCCGAACCACCCATGATGCCTGCAATTGCAATTGGACTAACATTGTCCCATATAAGCAGCGCGTCCCGGGGGAGATTTCTTTCAACACCATCGAGAGTCACAATGCTATTATTCTTGCCTGCAATCGCAACCTTGATCTTTTTATTTTTAAGCGTGTCGGCATCAAATGCATGGAGCGGATGCCCAAACTCTAAAAGCATATAATTTGTAATATCAACAACGTTATTTATAGCCCTTATTCCGCACTTTTCAAGCCGCCGCTTGATCCATTCCGGCGATTCAGAAATTGTCACATCTTTGATGAGCCTGCCAGTATATCTATTGCAAAGTTCTGGATTCAAAATCTCAATGGAAAAATCAGAAAGTGGTGTTTCACCCTTAATCTCATATGGTGGGATTTTGAGTGGAATAGTAAATGCAGCAGATACTTCTCTTGCAATGCCTAATATACTGAGACAGTCAGGTCTATTTGGTGTGACATTGACTACAAGAACCGGATCACCCATTACAGATTCTATCGCCTCGACTTCGAGACCTATCATGGTAAGTGTGTCTGCCACCTCCTCAGGAGTAGCAGAAATATCAACAAACTCTTTTAACCATTCAAACGGTACACGCATCTCTATGAAATCCTAAACTCCGTAAAAACCATTTTTAACTCGATATTCCCTGTAGTCTTGCTACAGGGTTTCCTTATTTGTCATTCCGCACTTGATGCGGAATCCAGTTTCTTTGTTTTTTCTGGATTCCTGCTTCCGCAGGAATGACAGCATACCATGGTTACAAATATATTTAGATACCCTGCGCTGTGGTCTTGCCGCAGGGTTGTTCATTAAACGGATTTATTTTAGCATCCTGAATTCCCATTTAAAACTGCCTCAAAAATCGAATGTCATTCTCAAAAAATAGTCTTATATCGTCAATTGAATATTTGAGCATTGTCAGCCTTTCTACACCCATACCAAAGGCAAACCCCGTATATAACTCAGTATCATATCCAACCATCTCAAATACCTTCGGATGGATCATCCCTGCTCCTAATATCTCAAGCCATCCTGTATTCTTGCATACCCTGCACCCTTTACCAGAACAGAAGTTACAACCGATGTCTATCTCTGCGCTCGGCTCTGTAAATGGAAAATAACTCGGCCTGAACCTGACAGGTGTTTCTACACTAAAAAAGCTATGGATAAATAATTCCAGAACGCCTTTGAGATCACTAAAGGCAATATCTGTATCAACCATGAATCCCTCTACCTGATGAAACATTGGTGTATGAGATATATCCGCATCACACCTGTATACTTTACCCGGAGCAATAACTTTCAGAGGTGGGTTCCTTTTCTCCATAACTCGTATCTGGACAGGTGAAGTATGAGTCCTCAGGATAACGTCATCAGAAATATAAAATGTATCCTGCATGTCTCTTGCGGGATGATCTTTTGGTATATTGAGTGCTTCAAAATTATAATAGTCGAGTTCTACCTCCGGTCCTTCTTCAACCTCAAATCCCATTGACAGGAATATATTCACAATTTCATAAAGGACTTTATTGATAGGGTGTTCTCTGCCAAATGACACAAATTTGCCCGGAAGGGTTATATCTATCGTCTCTGAAAGAATACGCTTTTTATGTTCCTCTTCTTTGAGGCGATCCTCTATCTTCTTTAAATCGTCATCAATAAAACTTTTTACTTCATTAACTGCCTTGCCGAATTCAGGTCGTAACTCAGGAGAGATTGATGAAAGGGTCTTGAGTTTTGATGTCACAAGACCCTTCTTCCCTAAGTATCGTATCCTTAATTGTTGAAGTTCACTTATAGAGGTAACTGATTGTGATTCTTCAAGAAATAATTTTTTTAGAGAAAAGATGTCATCCACTTTTATTTCTAATTTTTCACTTTCTCGACAAGCTGACTGAAAGCAGATGGATCATTGTAAGCCATATCAGCAAGTGCCTTTCTGTTTAACGTAATATTTGCCTTTTTCAGTCCGGATATAAACTGGCTATACGTAAGCCCTAATGCACGTACCGCAGCATTTATCCTGATAATCCAGAGAGCACGAAATTCTTGCTTCTTTGCTTTACGATCCCTGTATGCATACTGAAGTGCCTTGTCAACCGCCTCTGTAGCTACCCGATAGAGACGGCTTTTCGCACTGTAATAGCCTTTTGCCCTTTCTAATACCTTTTTTCTTCTTCTTCTTGTCTTGAATCCACCTTTTGCCCTTGGCATCTATTCCTCCTTCGCTCATGATACATGATTCACGATGCATGATTCATGATGACTCTTTCGTCTTTTTATCCTGCATCTTGTATCATGCATCATACATCTTCTACTTATATGGCAGCAGTCTCTTCACATGGGTATATTCAGCATCTGAGACCAGAGATGCTTTTCTGAGTCTTCTTGTCCTTTTCGCAGATTTACCTGTGAGGAGATGGCTCTTATACCCACTCCACCTCTTTATTTTCCCAGTACCTGTAACTTTAAACCTTTTAGCAGCCCCTCTATGGGTCTTTATCTTTGGCATTCAATCCCCCCAGTAAAAGTGAAAAGTTGAAAATTGAAAGTTAAAAGTTTTAGAAGAATTCTGAACTTATAACGTTTAACTCATAACTCATAACTTATTTGTCATTTTGGTGCGATCACCATTGTGATGTGATTACCCTCAAGTTTGGGTATTTGTTCAATAGTAAACTTTCCTGTGAGTAATTTTTGTATCTTCTCAAATACCTTCATGCCCAGTTCAGGTCTTATAATTTCTCTCCCCCTAAAAAACATTGTTATCTTTGCCTTATTACCCTCATCAAGAAAACGCCTTATATTTTTCACCTTCAATTCAAGGTCGTGTTCGGTGATCTGTTGCCTGATCTTAATTTCTTTTACCTCTATTGTTTTTCTCTGCGTTTGCTTTTTGCTTAATTGGTATCTATATTTCCCAAAATCAAGTATCTTACAGACTGGCGGGTTAACATTCGATGCTACCTCGATAAGGTCAAGGCTTCTCTCATCAGCGATCTTCAATGCATCACTCAGTGGCATAACACCAAGTTGTTTCCCGTCAATATCTATAAGTCTTACCTCCTTAGCCCTGATTTGCTCGTTGATCCTTATATCTCTTGTTATACTCTCACCTCCTGAAATTAAATTTCCAAAATTTTATTCTTTATCCTGTCTTTTATTATATCGATAAATTCCTCTATCTTCAGTGGCCCAATGTTTTCACCACTCCGCTTTCTCAAGGTCAGCTTTTGTTCAGAAACCTCTTTGTCGCCTATTATAACCAAATAGGGCACTTTTCTCATAGTGGCATTCCTGATTTTATAGCCAATTTTTTCATTTTCGAGATTCAACGAAGTCCTTACACCTTCTGATTTTAATCCCTCTGAGATTGTGACTGCATAATCAGAGTGCCTCTCTGCAATGGTGAGAACCTCAACCTGAACAGGTGAAAGCCATAAAGGGAACGCCCCTGCATAATGCTCTATCAATATTCCAAAGAATCTCTCCAAAGAACCCATTAATGCCCTGTGTATCATTATAGGTCTGTGATCTTTCCCGTCACTCCCCCTATACGTCATATCAAACCGCTCAGGGTTATTGAAATCAACCTGTATGGTACTACACTGCCACGGCCTATTGAGAGAATCTTTGACTTTTATATCTATCTTGGGTCCATAGAACACACCTTCTCCTGTATCTATGTCATAAAGAAGTCCTTTTATCTCAAGTGCCCTTTTGAGGGCATTTGTTGACCTTTCCCAGTTGTCAAGGGTTCCCACATATCTTTCTGGCTTTGTCGAAAGGTAGATGTCGTAATGATCAAAACCAAAAATCTTGAGTATGAAAAGAGTAAAATCAAGCACAGTTAATATCTCATCCTCTATCTGGTTTTCCATGCAGAATATATGTGCATCATCCTGTGTAAACCCTCTCACACGTAAAAGTCCATGGAGAACACCAGAACGTTCGTATCTATACACAGTTCCTAACTCTGCGTATCGTACAGGGAGTTCCCTATAACTCCTTAATGACGTTTTATACACATGAATATGAAATGGACAATTCATGGGTTTAATCTCATAGTCTATCCCCTCAATCTCCATTGGAGAATACATATTCTCTTTGTAAAAATCGACGTGGCCACTCTTCCTCCACACATCCAGTTTTGCAATATGAGGCGTATAAAGGATTTTATAACCTGCCTTATAGTGCTCATCAAGCCAGAAATCTTCTATAGTCCTTCTTATCAATGCACCTTTGGGGTGCCAGATGATAAGTCCTGCGCCTATCTCTTCACTCATACTGAACAGGTCGAGTTCCTTGCCAAGCTTCCTGTGATCTCTCTTCTTCACCTCCTCAAGGAAAAGAAGATATTCCTTTAAATCGTTTTCATCTGTAAATGATGTGCCGTAAATTCTCTGGAGCATCTTGTTTTTTTCATTTCCACGCCAGTACGCACCTGCAACACTGAGCAATTTAAATGCAGAAACCTGTCCTGTTGAATCAATATGAGGTCCCCTGCAGAGGTCTATAAATCCACCCTCTTCATAGAGAGATACTTCTTCATCCTCTATCTCATTGAGAAGCTCAACCTTATAATTTTCACCCACACTTTTAAAGAGATCAATGGCTTCTTCCTTTGGAACTATCTTGCGCACAAATACATTATTCTTTTTTATAATATCGGTCATTTTCTTTTCTATTGCAGCAAGATCCTCAGGTGTGAAGGTTCTCTCTATATCGAAATCATAATAAAAACCATCGTCTGTGGCAGGACCTATTGCGAGCTTTGCGTCAGGAAAAAGCTCTTTTACCGCATGGGCCATTATATGAGAAGTGCTATGCCTGTAAATCTCCCTTTCTTCCTCAGCATTAAAATTGATAACCTTAATTCAAAACCTCCTGCTATAGTGCACCGTCAGTCTTTCTTCATCTTTTGAGATGACCACTATCATACATAATCTTATTCCCCAATTTCAATAATATTGACCTGCACAGATACCTATCATTACTTCATAAAATATCTCATGCCCTCACTTGCCCTTTTATGTGAGGGTGAGAGACGTAATGCTTTTTTGAAACTATTTCTGGCCCTTGCCTCGAAACCCAGATCGAGGTATACATATCCTAATTCAGCTAAACAGTCGGCATTAATCGGGTCAATCTTGAGTGCCTTCTGGAGTGCTCTTCCAGCATCCTTATATCTTTTTAGTTTTTCCAGAGATAATCCATAGTAATAGTGGTAGTTTGCTATAGAACTGTCGAGATAGACTGACTGGCCAAAAAGCTCTGCTGACCGAGTAAAGTTTTTATTCCTGAACTCATTCATTGCTTCCTCAAATCGTATCTTTGCAAGCTCAATATTAGATGTTTTCTGAACTGTTTTAGAGGAAATTTGACTGTCGTACTGCTTTTTCTTTTCAGGGTCTGAGAGTGTCGCATATGCTTCCGTGATAAAATAAAAGATTGTATTCAATTGAGATTTAAGAAGATCAGAGTCAAGGTAAGTATACCTGTCAGGATGGAACTCCTTCACTATTTTATGGTATGCCCTTTTAATCTCATCAAACGATGCAGATTCTCTGAGACCAAATATCTCATAATATCCTGTATTTTTGAATGTAGTGTATGTGGTCTCTATTTTATTTATGATTTCCTGTGGCACTGCTCTTCTCAGTTTTTTGTCAATATCCTCATCAGATATTTCTTCCGGGTTAATACTTGTATGCTTCAATTCACTTTTTGAGTCTCCACTATCAATTATCCGTGTGCTTAAAAGCGCATAAAGGATTTTACGTGTGTCAAATTCGTTATGATGGGATAACAGGAGAATATCCTTTATTGATGTTTTCCCATCAATGTAAGAAACAACCTCTCTGCCTGCATCATCCAATGTTATAGACTGGAAAAGGTTTAAAGGATCTGGTGAAAAGCACATGAGAGAATTATCAGACAGTTGTAAAAGGTTCTCAATTTTTCTCAATTTATGAGGTTCACTTATCCTTTTAATCCCTTTATATATAAGATTTACTGGGGAGAGCTTGAGAGTAATGACTTTATCGGAAATCTGGCATTCTTTAAATTCGAAACTTCCGTTTTCAATCCCAAAAAGGCTCATAATTATCTCCTCTGACTGGTGTCTCACAGCCCAGACAAGTTGTGCTGGTTTTAAATATCCAAGTTCAATAAACAGCGTGCCGTGCTTCTTGTCGATTTTTTTTGAAACATTTTTGAAATGTGAATATTGCGTAGAATTGATTTTTCCTTCTCTGAGGAGGATTTCTCCAAGGTCGTCATCACTCTGGTTCGATTCAGAAAATATCACCTCTCCATCTTTTACATAAACTTTTTTAAGAAGGGGCCCATTTCTTACTTCCAGTATGCCTGTCACCCTCCTTCGCTGGAGCCCGATAAAGACATCTGCA
Source organism: Nitrospira sp. (assembly GCA_016873595.1). Classification (GTDB taxonomy): domain Bacteria; phylum Nitrospirota; class Thermodesulfovibrionia; order Thermodesulfovibrionales; family SM23-35; genus VGWZ01. The sequence goes on along the minus strand of VGWZ01000009.1, from coordinate 12,313 downwards.
AGAATGTAGTCCCTGAGAAGGCCGTGCAATGAACCAATCTTTTTTATCCCGACCCTCACACCTGGACCTGTCCTTCTTAACCAGACTATTTCTCCTTCTGTGCGAATAGCAGGTTCAGATAGTGTAAGGGTTAAAACTTTTCCTTCAGTAACAGGAAGAGAACCTTCAACGATAATCCCTATACCGCTGGCAGAATAATCAATTAGCTCAGCTCTCGATGTCCTGTTTCCCAACAAGAGGTCAAACTGGGAGCGTTTTTTGTACCTTCTAAAATGTCTTCTTTGTCTTTTGTCCACTGGAATATTATAATATAATTTAACTATGGCTTTACTTGAGATAAAAAAATATCCTGAGAAAGTCCTTAAAGAAAAAACTACCCTTGTAGAAGATATAGACGTGCACATTCAACGTCTTATTGACAATATGATAGAGACGATGTATGCAGCAAGGGGCGTGGGTCTTGCTGCGAACCAGGTAGGCGTTTCAAAAAGGGTGTGTGTAATAGATGTAAGTGCAGTAGAGGAAGAGAAAAAACCACTTATCGTCCTGATAAACCCAACAATTATTGAAAAAGAAGGTTCCGAGAAAACTGAAGAAGGATGCTTGAGTCTCCCCGGGTATACCACAATGTTAAATAGGGCTGAAAAGGTCCATGTTCAAGGGTTAGATAGAAATGGGAATCCTATAGATATTGAAGGTACAGGCATGCTCTCAAGAGCTTTACAACATGAAATAGACCACCTCGACGGACTCCTCATTATTGATAGAATAAGCCCTATTAAAAGAGAGTTTTTCAAGAGACGACTCAACAAGTCCAAAAAGTTAAAAGCAAGCAAGAAATGACGAGCGTGCTTTTTGCATAAATGCGCATACTATTTTTTGGTACACCTGAATTTGCTGTCCCTTCACTCAATGCACTTCTTCAAACAAGTGAAAAGGTGATTGCGGTAGTGACCCGGCCTGACAAAAGAAAGGGGAGAGGACACCTCTTTTCCTGCTCACCGGTAAAAGAATTCGCCCTCAATAAAGGAATAAAGGTGTTACAGCCGGTAAAAATAAAGGAACCTCTATTTCTCGATGAAATTTCAGATTTGAACCCTGATTTAATTGTTGTTGTTGCGTATGGAAAGATATTGCCTTTACAGATACTCAAAGCTGCTTCACATGGTTGTATTAATGTACATGCCTCTCTTCTCCCTCTTTACAGGGGAGCTGCTCCTATACAATGGTCAATAATTAACGGTGAAAAAAAGACAGGTATTACAACGATGCTCATGGATGAAGGACTCGATACAGGTGATATCTTATTGCAGGAAGAGACAGAAATAACTGATGATGATAATGCAGAGACCTTAAGCAAAAGGCTTTCAGAGATAGGTGCATCTTTATTGATTAAAACCATAAAGGGCATAAAAGATGGGTCTATTACCCCCATCCCTCAGTCAGGAACTCCGGGTTACGCCCCTCCCCTTAAAAAAGAGGACGGGATGGTTGTCTGGTCAAAAACTTCAACAGAGATCTATAACTTTATCCGGGGAATGTATCCATGGCCATGTGCCTATTGTTATCTGCACAAAGAAAGGATTAAAATTATCAAGGGAAAGGTGCTCAAAGGAACAGGTATCCCAGGCAGGATTGAAAAGGCAGATAAAGGAGAATTTATTATCGGGACCGAGGAAGGATTACTCTCAATAATCGAACTTCAACCAGAGGGGAAAAGCGTGATGTCTGCAAAAGCTTTTCTCCAGGGAAGGAACGTAAGAGAAGGGGGCTTTTTTGATGAGCTGCAGATGGATTAGAGGACTTACTCTCAAAATTTTATATCCTCTTCTTATACTCACCAGCTCTTTCTCGAAAAACAGAAAAGAGTCGTACCAGAGGTTTATCATTAACCTGAATAATAAACTTGTAAAAAGGGAAAAAGTCAGGACAAAAAACATTCTGCTTCTCTTGCCACACTGTCTCCAGATAGATGAATGTAATAACAGGCTTACCTATAACATCTATAACTGTGAAAGATGTGGCAAATGTGAGATTAAAGACCTGATAGAGATAGCAGACAACAATCATCTCAACCTCTTTGTTGCAACAGGTGGCTCACTTGCAAAGAGGATTGTGCATGATGTAAAACCAGAGGCGGTAGTTGCGGTCGCATGTGAGAACGACCTGAGTAGCGGAATCATTGATACCTATCCACTTCCGGTATTGGGTATACCGAATGAACGACCATTCGGGCCATGTCTCAACACAAGAGTAGACTTAGAGAAGATCAAAGATGCAATAGGGTTTTTCAGTAATAATAATGAAAAATAACGATTCGGACATACGTTGTACCCTGTGAAACAGAGGAAATTTGAACAGATGAGCACATTAATAAAGTTTCCTCTCTATACATTTGCATTCATACTGCTTGGCCTTATTTTCGGTTATCTCACTTTCAAGATTTTGAGTTTCAGCCGAACAGTCGAGGTGCCTTCCTTATACGGGAAAAACCTTGTAGAATCAAATGAACTCCTCACAAGGAATGGGCTCTATCTTAAAATTGAAGGTGAAGATTACGATTCTACAGTCCTACCAGGACATATACTCAGACAAGATATACCTGCGGGAAATAAAGTTAAAGAAAAAAGAGGGATTAAGGTCATCCTCAGCAAAGGTCCAAGAGCTCAATCAATCCCGATGCTTGTGAATGAAACACTCCTGAATGCTGAAACAATACTGCTTCAAAACGGTTTGAAGATTGCTAAGATAATAAGGGTACACTCAGATACCGTTGAAAAAGACAAAATTGTAGCCCAAAAACCGGAATCTGCTGAAAAAGTAAGCGACTTTATCACCGTACTTGTGAGTCTCGGCCCTCATCAGATAACCTATTACTGCCCTGACTTTAAAGGTATGTCTATCGAAAAAGCAAAAGAGCTTATAGATAAAATGAACTTGAAAATGGAAACCAGTGGGAATGGCAGCAACGTGAGGTTACAAAAACCAACACCCGGAACATATGTGAAAACAGGAGATACAATTTACTTGCAACTTGAGTGAACAATTAGCTCAAACCCAGATGTCACCCTGAACTTGTTTCAGGGTCTGAGAAAAATATTTTAGATGCTGAAACGAGTTCAGCATGACAGATAATGCTAAGAATGTGCAGAAAATTTTCAATAAGGAAAAGGAGATACTATGGTTAAGATTGCACCTTCGATACTTTCTGCAAATTTTTTGAATCTCGGGGAAGAGATAAAGGCTGCTGAAAAAGCAGGCGCAGACATGCTTCATCTTGATATCATGGACGGTCATTTCGTCCCCAATATCACCATAGGTCCATTCATAGTAGAATCAATCCGGAAGATCACTTCGTTACCGCTCGATGTCCATCTTATGATTGAAGAGCCAGACAGATACCTCATGGATTTTATAAAGGCAGGTGCAGATTTTCTCACCATACATTATGAGGCTTCAGTGCACCTCCACAGAACAGTACAGCGAATAAAGGAAAGCGGTGTGAAGGCTGGTGTTTCGCTTAATCCTGCAACTTCTATCCTGAGCGTTGAGTATATACTGCCTGATATAGATTTTGTACTGTTAATGTCAGTAAATCCAGGGTTTGGAGGTCAGGAGTTTATACCACATATTATTCACAAAATAACTGCATTAAAGAAATTCATCAAAAATAGAGGGCTTTCAACCCTTATAGAGGTTGATGGCGGCATAAAACTCGATAATGCAAAAGATGTCGTCTCAGCAGGAGCTGACATCCTTGTGATGGGCTCTGCCTTTTTTAATTCAAAAGACTACGGAATCGTCATCAAACAATTTAGAGAAATCCTTGGAAATAGATAATAGTTTTCACCATGCAGAAAAGCTGAGGGAAAAGTATTTTTATCAACAGTCTCTCAGAGAATTCAAAAAGGCTTTGCAGGTATACCGTAAACGATGCGACTGGTCCAGGATATTTCTTTGCGTACTTTCTCTTGGTGATATTTACAGGATAGTGGGTAATTTTGACCATGCTGCAAAAAGCTATTCAGAGGCAATAAAACTTGCGAAAAAACATAAGGATACCATCAAGGTTGCTGATGCACAGGTTGGTCTCGGTCTCTCTTTAAGAGCAAAGGGTAAATGGAAGGAAGCAATCACACTCTTTCATAAATCAAAAAAGATATATAGTAAAAAAAGCGACAGAGAGGGCATTGCATTTGTAAACTGGGCAGAGGCAGGAGCTCTGAGAATAAAAGGGGACATCATTAACGCAATGAGAACTTTTAAGAAGTCTTATCACACATTCAGGTCACTTAAGCAAAACTCGGGCATCGGTTATTGCTTGTGTGGACTTGGAGGCACATCTCGTATTGCAGGACGACTAAAAGATTCACTTAACTATTATGCCAATGCAAATAAATTATTCTCTCATAGTAACGACACAATCGGTATAGCCTATTCCTACTGCGGTATTGGAAATGCATACAGAATGGTGAAAGATTATCAAAGGGCACTCATCAATTTCTCAAAGGCAATGAAACTTTATAAAAAGATCGGGGATAAGGTAAGTTCTGCCTATACTCTTTGGAGTGTTGGGACAACCTATAAAATGATTGGCAAGTACGAAAAAGCATGTGACTATTTCAACAAAGCAATGCTGCTTTTCAAAAGGACAAAAGATCCGCGAGGGTTACTCTACTGCAAGCTCGGTTTCGGGGAGCTCAATTTTATTAAAGGCAGAAAGACAGATGCAAAAAAACAGCTCAATGCAGCCTTACATGAATCAATGAAAAATAGTTTTGCTTTAGAGAAATGTTATGCAACAACACTACTATCTTTTATTAATGGAAAGATAGACAATAGATGTTATAATAAGCTTAGATTAAAACTTAGATTTCGAGGATTACCTTTTAACATTCCATAATAATAAAATTGATAATGATAATTTAAAAGTTAATGAATTCCTTAATTTTTAATTTTGCATTTTGCTTTTTGAATTAACTCGGGTGGGGGTTCAAACGTGGGGGACTTAAATCTTCCCAATACGCTTACATTAACAAGAATAATAATAATCCCTGTATTCATAACTACCATAATATACAAGCGTTATGACTATGCCCTTTATCTTTTCATATTCGCTACACTTACAGATATGTTTGATGGACTTGTTGCACGTCTTAAAAATCAAAAAACAGCGCTGGGAATGTTTCTCGACCCTCTTGCTGATAAATTTCTCCTCGTCACCGCATTTATCATCTTGTCTGTATATGGATGGTTGCCGAAATGGCTTGCCATCATCGTCATAAGCAGGGACATCACTATCCTTACTGGTTGGTTCATACTTTACCTCATTACCGGTACATCAAAAGTTGAACCGTCACTATTTGGTAAAGCCACAATATGGATGCAAAGTATATTCATTGCATATGTCCTTATAGATATCCACCTGCAATTCCCACCGGAAATGGATCGTGCGCTCCATTGGATGACTGCGGGAATTACTATTCTCTCTGGAGCTCATTATATTTATAGAGGATTAAAACTCGCCCATGCAAGTTAAAAATGGCTTAGAAATAGAGAACATCCATCAAGGAAGTCTTACTGAGAAATCAGGGTTTTTACCAGGAGATGTCCTTCTCTCGATAAACTCGCATAAACTACGCGACAGTATTGACTTCATGTTTTATAGTACCGATGACAGCCTTAAAATTAACGCTCAAAGGGGAGATAAAATTATTACTTTCAATATTGCACGCGAAGAAAAAAGGGAACTCGGTATAGACTTTAAACCTTTCAAGGTCATGATATGTAAAAATAACTGTATATTCTGTTTTGTCAAACAGCTTCCAAAGGGTCTCCGAAAAACACTCTACATAAAAGATGAGGACTACAGGATGTCATTTCTGTATGGAAATTACATCACACTTTCTAATCTGAGCAAAGAAGACAGAAAACGCATTATTGAGCAAAGGTTAAGCCCCCTTTATATTTCCGTGCATTCAACGAATAAAGCGATAAGAAATAAACTCCTTGGAACCTCTAAGGGTCCTGATATCTTAAAGGAGCTTAAGTTTTTGACTGAAAACAAAATAAGGCTTCACACACAGATTGTCCTCTGCCCTGGTTACAATGACGGAAAAGAACTTTCCAGGACGATCAGTGACCTTTACAGGTTTTATCCTTATGTCTCGTCTATTGCAGTTGTCCCTGTTGGGCTCACTATGCACAGGGGGCAGATGATTAAGCCTATGGAGAAAGAAGAAGCAAGAAATGCATTGAAGATAATTGGGTCATTTCAGAAGAGATTCAAGAAGAGACACGGTGACCCCATTGTCTATGGAGCAGATGAGCTCTATATAAAAGCAGAAATCATTTTTCTACCAATTAAAGAATATGGAGATTTTCATCAAATAGAAAATGGTGTCGGGATGGTACCGTTTTTTATGGATCAGATTAGAAAGCTCAAACTCCCCAAGTCACTCCCTCTTAAAAAGAAATTTCTTACCTTCACCGGCTTATCATTCTATCCATTTCTTCAAAAGTCTCTTGAAAAACTTCCTGAGAGAGAAAACCTCACTATTGAGGTGATTCCTGTTGAAAACAAATTTTTTGGCACATCCATTACCGTGACAGGTTTACTCACAGGGAGGGATGTCATAAAAACTCTATCAAACAAAATAGAAGGTTATGACGTAATTTTAGTACCCGACGTAGTTCTTAAGGATGGAGATGATAGATTTCTTGATGACATTACATTAAAGAATCTGGAAGAAACACTTGGTATACCTGCAAAAAAAATTCAATCAACACCCGATGGGTTGATAAAAGGTATTACAGGTGATGGAAAATGAAGCTGAGCGGTACAACTAAAATAACAGGACTTTTTGGGTATCCAGTCGAACACACCATGTCACCTGCAATGCATAATGCTGCATTTGAAGCGCTCGGCATTGATTATTGTTATGTTGCATTTCCTGTGCATCCTGATCATTTGGAAAACGCAATCAGATCAATACGGGCTTTAACTCTCAGTGGTGTAAATGTCACCATCCCACATAAGGAAAAAGTAATCCCTTTTCTTGATGAGGTTGATGAAGAGGCTTCTTTCATTGGTGCAGTGAACACCATAGTGAATACTCAGGATAGTCTTATTGGTTATAACACCGATGGGAGAGGATTTATTCAATCACTTTCTGAGTCTGGAATCTCAACCGAGGGTAAAGTTGTGTTCATAATTGGCGCTGGCGGTGCGTCAAGAGCAATCAGCTACTATCTGAGCCAAAAGGCTACTGAATTAATACTATTTGACATCGATAAAGGTAAAACAGAAAAACTCATACAGGATTTAAAGAAGATTCGTGATAATATCTCATCTGTTGAAAATATTGTCACTGCTGATAGATACGATATAATAATCAATGCCACACCTTTAGGATTAAAAAATGAAGACCCCCTCCCCTTTCACACATCACTTCTCAACCCAAATCATACTGTATGCGATCTCATTTATAAAAAAACGCAGTTCCTCGAAGATGCCTCACAAAAAGGTTGTACCACATTAAACGGTCTGGGTATGCTTTTATGGCAGGGTGTATTTGCATTCGAACTCTGGACAGGCAAAAAACCTCCGGTTGATGTCATGCGAAAAGCTCTTTTCTCCATGATTAAATAATATTTGGCATACTTTTTGCCTTTACATCGGTTAGTCTGTGTGATAAAATTTTATATGAAAAAGATTGTATTGGTTTGCCTTTCATTTTTCTTTGTGAGTATGCTTTTCTTTATTCCGAGAAGCGAAAAAGAGACAAGTAAAGATTTTCAGATAAAAGGAAGTTCATTTTTTGAGGGTCTCAAAATCTTGCAAAAGAAGGATTCAAATGTTGTCTGGACGTTACTCGCGAAGAGGGCAGATTTTATAGAAGATGAAAATATAGTGAAGCTCAGTGATATTACCATGACAGTGCAGAAAAACGGTGTGGTATTTTACGCGGATAAAGGCGCATATAATCTTTCGAATAAAAATTTTACCGCAGAAGGACCGATCAAAGCTAAGTCAACAGATTACACAATAATAGCTGACTCGATTGATTATGATGATTCTTCAGGGAATTTTAAGACAGAAGGCTCGATAGCAGTTGAAGGTAAAAGATTTAAAGTTGATGGTAAGGGTATGGAAGTAGATTCAGAACAAAAGGTCAGGATATTAAAAGATGTCAAAGCGACTTTTTATAAGTAGTCTTTTTCTCTTTGTAGTACTTTCAGCAAATGTCTTCTCTACAGAAAAAGCGCAACAGATACAAGGCCCGATAACCATAACATCTGAGATGCTCACCGCAGATAACAAGGCTCATACTGCACTTTTTGAAAACTCTGTTGTTGCAAGGACAACAGATATGACTATTTATGCCGATAAGATGCTTGTCTATTACAATGAAAATACTGGAAATATCACAAAAATTGAGGCAAATGACAATGTCAAACTCATTAAAGCAAACAGGGTTATTACTTCAAAGGAAGCCACCTATTACGCTGATGGAGACAAGGTTATCTTTACAGGTGAACCACGAGCTGTAGAAGGTGAAAATGTAGTCACGGGCAAAAAAATGACCTACCTTTTGAGTGATGACCGGTTTCTTGTTGAAGACAGCAAGGTCTTCTTGCAGAGAAAGAAGGAAAAATAAATGCACATTCTTGAAGCAAAAGGACTTTCAAAGGCTTATGGAAAAAGACACGTCGTCAAAAATCTTAACCTTTATGTAACTACAGGAGAGATTGTGGGGCTCCTTGGTCCAAATGGAGCAGGGAAGACTACTACCTTCTATATGATCGTAGGTCTTATAAAGCTTAACCAGGGAAACATTTTCCTCGATAATGAAAACATAACGAGTCTTCCAATGTATCAGAGGGCAAAGATGGGAATAAGTTATCTCCCACAGGAACCATCCATATTCAGGAAACTCACGGTCGAGGATAATCTCAGGTCAGTACTTGAGATAAAAGGACTCACCAAAGATGAGATTGATGCTGAAGTAAACCGTCTCTTACATGAATTTAATCTCAAAGAATTTGCTCAAAGAGATGGCTACAGATTATCCGGAGGCGAAAGGAGAAAGACAGAGATTGCAAGGGCTATTGCAATAAAACCAATGTTTATACTCTTTGATGAGCCTTTTACTGGCATAGACCCGATCGCAATCATAGAACTAAAAAAAATGCTCACTTACCTTAAAAGCAAAGGAATCGGTATATTAATAACAGACCATAATGTAAGAGACACTCTCTCTATCACGGACAGGGCATACATTATAAACAATGGCGAGATACTCAACGAGGGTATCCCTGATAAAATCGTCGCAGACCCCAAGGTCAGAGAAGCATTTCTCGGAGAGGAATTCACACTCTAATGGCTCTCGAAGCAAGACTTGATCTTAGATTATCTCAGAAGCTGATACTCACCCCTCAGCTTCAGCAGGCAATAAAATTATTACAACTCCCCCAGCTTGAACTCTCTCAAGAACTCAACCAAGAGCTCATCGAAAATCCTTTCCTTGAAGAATCTTTTGATGAGATAACTACAGAAGAGCCTACCCCGGAGGAAAGAGACTCTACTGAGGCTGAAGATATACAGGAAGATACAGAGGCGCCCCTTGAAAAGCTGATGAACTTTACCATAGATGAATACTTTGAAGAAAGAGGCTTTGATGGAAGAGATCTCGGGTATTTCAACCCGGGTACGGTAAGCCCGCCCTCATTCGAGCAATTTCTTTCCAAAGGAACAGACCTTTACGACCATCTCTTATGGCAACTCAGACTCTCAAATGAACCTGAGGACATACGCAGGGCAGGAGAAATCATTATAGGAAATGTAGATGAAAATGGATATCTGAGGGTATCTCTTGAGGAACTCCTTGACGAAACCAAGGCTGACATTGAAACAATTGAAAAAGCGTTAACATTAATACAGAGCTTTGACCCTCCAGGAGTTGGCGCAAGAAATATTACAGAGTGCCTGCTTTTACAACTCATATCTTTGAACCTCCAGGGGACTCTTATAGAAAAGATAATTATGAAAAATATGGAGGACCTTGAAAAGAAAAAGTACAGCAGAATTGCACAACAGTACAATCTGCCCATAGATGATGTCATGGCTGCGGTAAAGATTATTGAAGGACTTGAACCAAAACCAGGCAGAAATTTCTCCAGTGCAATTACAAACTATGTTGTGCCTGATGTTTATATAATCAAGACATCTGACGGATTTCAGATCATTCTCAATGATGAGGGATTGCCACGATTGAGGATCAGCAATTTTTACAGGAAACTTATTCAGCAGAAAAATGCTTTTTCGAAAGAAGATAAAAAATTTCTTATCGAAAAGCTGCGCTTTGCAGTCGGTCTTCTCAAGAGTCTTGATCAGAGGAACATGACCATCTACAGAGTAACAGAGACCATCCTTGATCTTCAAAAGGGTTTTTTTGATAAAGATATAGAATACCTGAAACCGTTGACTCTCAGAGATGTTGCGTCTAAATTAAATATGCATGAAAGCACAGTAAGCAGGGTTACCTCAAACAAATACCTCTCATGCCCACACGGGGTCTTCAGCTTCAGATATTTCTTCAGTAGTGCACTCCATAGCGGTCTTGGAACTGTCTCATCCACATCTGTAAAGAATCTCTTAAAAAAGATTATTACGGAAGAAGATTCTAAAAAGCCTTTGAGCGACCAGCGTATAGTGGAGATTTTAAAGAGCAGAGATATCGTCGTTGCAAGAAGGACTATTGCAAAATATAGAGAGGAACTTAAAATACCTTCACAGAATCATAGAAAAAATTTAAATAGGAGGAGGCGATTATGAATATTATTTTGACAGGAAGACACCTTGAAATTACACCTGCTCTGAAAAACTATGCTGAGGAGAAGATTAAAAAATTTGACCGTTACATATCAAACATATCTGAGGCTATAGTGACGCTCAGTGTAGAAAAGTATAGACATAAAGCAGAAGTTCTCCTTAAGGTTAACGGAGTTCTTATTCAGGCAGAAGGGATAACAGGCGAAATATATTCTTCAATTGATGATGTCGTTGAAAAACTCGAGAGACAGATAAAAAAATATAAAGAGAAACTTGTCTCTCATAGAAAAAGTGAAGGAAAATCAAGCACCCTACCGCTCGAAACAACCCCTGCAATAGAGACTGGCAGGATCATAAAAAATAAACGTTTTGAAATGAAACCAATGAGTCCGGATGAGGCTGCCATGCAGATGGAACTCCTTGACAAAGACTTCTTTGTCTTCACAAACGTAGGGAGCGGTGAAATAAATGTGATATATCGCAGAAAAGATGGTAATTTCGGACTTATAGAGCCGCTGAAATGATGAAGCAGGACGCAAGATACAGGATACAAGATACAGGATGCTCAATAACTTTTCCCTTTTCATGAATCGTGAATCTTGCATCATGCATCAATATTTAAAAGATTGAAACTAACTATAGTCATAATCACAGGCCTCTCGGGTTCCGGTAAAACTGTCGCATTAAGGGCACTTGAGGATTCCGGTTTTTTTTGTGTCGATAACTTACCAATCGCACTTATTGATTCATTTATTTCAATCATATCCCAAAATAGAGAGATCAAAAAAATAGGAATTGGGATTGACATACGTGAAAAAGGATTTCTTCTGGAAATCAGCGAGATACTCAAAACTCTCAAAAATAAATATCTGGTAGACGTCCTTTTTCTTGAGACAGAAAAAGAAGTCCTTATCCGGCGTTTTAAAGAGACCCGCAGACCTCATCCATTAGGCGGGGATATTGAAGAAGCCATCCAGGCAGAAAAGGAAAAACTCTCTCCTTTGAGAGACGCTGCTGACAGAATCGCTGATACATCCTCTTTTACCCCTCATCAGTTGAGACAATTTGTGATATCGCTCTATGGAATACCAAAAGGGAAAAAGATGACAGTCACCCTGATTTCGTTCGGTTTCAAATTCGGAATACCCCAGAACATCGACCTTCTTTTTGATGTGAGATTCCTGCCTAATCCAAATTTTATCCCTGAATTAAAAGCACTGAAAGGAACAGATAAAAAAGTCTATGATTTTATATTCAAGAAAACAGGAACTAAGGTTTTTATGACAAAGATAAAAGAGTTTTTCGATTTTCTCATTCCACAGTACATTAAAGAAGGAAAATCCTATCTTATCATTGGTATCGGTTGTACAGGTGGTAACCATCGTTCTCCTGCAATTGTCGAAAATCTGCGAAACTACTTTAATAAACATCCGGTAGACCTGAATATTATCCATCGTGATTTAGGCTGAAATATTATAA
>VGWZ01000008.1 GCA_016873595.1 Nitrospira sp. | reverse complement strand
ATAACAATGATTATACCAATTGTACATTTTCGACTTTCATGGAGAGAATATAACATATTTTAGGGTTTGAATAAAGAAAAAATCATTTAAATTCATATAATGTGCCAATACAAGACTTGGTATTTTATGGTAATATGGATAAAAAAGGAAATTGGTATAATATGGGGAAATTGTCCGATTCTGTTAAAGAGACTCTTCCGGAGTTTCAGGATTTACTGGGCCATAAAAATCTCCAGACTACGATGATTTATACCCATGTGGCAACAAAAAACATCCTTGGTGTCCGGAGCCCTCTCGATAAATAATACAGGGAAGAAGATTCCCGCTTTCATTATGTTATTCTAAATCTATGCCAGAATTCCTCTACATACACATCCCTTTCTGCATAAGAAAATGCCTGTATTGCGACTTCTTCTCTGTACCATATGATGAATCACTTGCGAAAGCGTATATTGATACACTATGCAAAGAACTCATTCTCAAAAAAGACTATGCAAAATCATTGAAATCTATTTACATAGGAGGTGGCACGCCTTCTCTTCTTCCTGATGAATGTTTCATACAACTATTTCGATGCTTCAGAGATAATTTTCATTTATCATCTTCTCCCGAAATAACAGTTGAGGCAAATCCCGGGACAGTAAATGAATCTACGATCACTACATTGCTTTCCCTCAGTGTGAACAGGCTGAGTATAGGAATACAATCATTTCACAATGATGAACTCAGAACATTGGGGAGAATTCACACATCAGATAATGCGTTACAAACAGTTGAATTGACAAGAAGAGCTGGTATGGGTAACTTTTCTATAGATTTAATATACGGAATCCCCGGACAGACAATGGATTCATGGCATCAATCCATCTCAGAAACGATCAGATTATCACCAACTCATATCTCCACGTATGAACTGACACTTGAAGAAAAAACACCATTGTATGAATTAATACAATCCGATGAAATTAATCCCCCCTCACCCCCCTTTATCAAAGGGGGGACGTGGGGATTTTCTAATAAAATAAGGATGCCTGATGAAGAGCTCATACTCGAAATGTATAACCATGCAATAGATTTTTTGACTGCATGTGGCTATGAACATTATGAAGTATCCAACTTTACATTGCCAGGATTCAGATGTATGCACAACCTTAATTACTGGGATAGAGGGGAATACATCGGGGTTGGTGCAGGAGCTCACTCTTTTGTCAGCGGGCTGCGTTCAATAAATTCTGAAGATGTAAACAACTATATTGAACATCTGAATAATGGTACTATCCCGGAGAGCGAATCAACTAAACTCACCACTTTGGACACTGTTAAAGAATTCATATTCCTGGGATTGAGGAAGACGGAAGGAATAATCATTAATAAACTACCCCCCTTCATTCCCCCTTTGGCAAGGTGGGATAGAGGGGGGTGTTACAGTCTTCTTAATGCATGCAGTGAATTAGTTGATGATGGTTATCTTGAAATTGAAAACGGTAATCTCAGGCTTACAAAGAAAGGGCTGGTTATATCAAACACAGTTATAGTAAAGCTGTTTGAGAGATTAATGTGAGAGTTTACGCAAATGTAGTATAGAGTGTGGTGTCCTAAAAAAACTATACTCTACTGTCATACCTGCCCCGTATAATGGTACGGGATAAACTCCAGCAGGAATCCAGACAAATAAAGACTGGATGCCGTATCAAGTACGGCATGACAAGATAAATAAATGTACAGAACTGTCAGGGATAATACAAGAGTATCATAAGGAGAATAAACATGAACAGAGAACAGGATCTTAAAACAACACTTTTTCAATCAATGATTCTTTATGTGAGAGAAAACTATAAAGATTCCATAGACAACGCATATGAATATTTCTGGGAGGATAACTATCCAGAAGATTTTCTCAGAGGCACTGCTCTTGATATCGCCTTTATGAATTTTGAGGACTGGCTTATTTTTGATTATAAAGTCAACAATGATAAAGAGACATTCATTGACATCTACTGCAAATGCAATAAAGAGTTAAAAGATGATGAATCAGCACTGCTCAATAAAATAAGAGGGACTGTATTGAGTCTTTATGAAGTTATTTCTGTTTCTCACGAAGAGGAAATTCATCTTAAGGATTTGCTCCTGGGTGGAGATTTCATTGTGAGCAATAAGAATTTAGCAGGCGGGATAAAAAAGGGTGACCTATTTGCAACAAGGCTTTTAACCCTCGATGGTAACACAGTGATAAGCAATTGTATTTATCCATATACTGGAGGATATAAAAATACAATTATTGAATATATAGACAACCAGTTTCAACGTTACACAAAAAATGAGAATCCACAGTCTACCATGAAAAGTTTTCTAAAAGATTATGGTGATGTTTTTAATATTCTTTGGATAGATAATATTCGTATCCCGCTTCAGAAAAAAGAATAAAAAGTGTTAAAAGCAGTTGAGACCCGACTTTATAAATTTTTGAACGTAAGTCCTTGAAAAATAAAGAAAGTGGTATTCATTTTCGCCAATACATCTTTTCTGCTCTACGAGTCATCGACCCTTATTGCCTTTATTGCAAACGCTGTTAGAGCTGTTTTTGTCTCGTCATCTATCTTTTTTGTCACTTTATGAGAGATAACTTTGTCATCTTTATCTGTAAGAGTAATAAGCTTGACCCTGTTTATCGTAAGAAGAAAAAATCTTGAGCAAGAAGATGGTCGGGCAAGGAATAATCTCTTCCCAAAATCAACAAGTTGTCCTTATTTAGAGTCTGGTCTGTGTATAAAGTACCATGAAAGGTTAAAAGGACGTCATTCCAGCAAGCGAAGCGATCCGGGAATCCTTCTGAGAAGCCATCGGAAAGATTCCGGACAAGCCGGAATGACAAATAAACGGCAAAATATCGACTTTATGGACAGACTCTACTTAACTGCTAAAATCTGAATCCGAAGTTTGCTGTTAGGGTATAGCCATCAAGATGACTTCTTAAAATCTTAAAATCGGCCTTGTCTGTAAAAAGATATTTTCCTTCTATACCGATGAAGGTAGCAGATGAAACATTGAAGTTTGCACCAAGCGAGATATGGCTACCGAAAATAGTGTCACGGGCATCGGTAACAATGCTGTTAATTTTACCGTGAAACTTTACGAAATACACTCCTATACCACATCCAGCTAAGAACTCCACCATTTTCAATGGATATACAGCCTTTGCGGTCAAAAAAATTGGAATTCCCTTTATGTCGTTTCCATATGTCTTATTTACGCCATCGTGAAAATATCCCGTTCCTCCCTCAAGTATAAGATTTGGGTGAAGGTAGTAACCATATACTGCTTCACTGATGAATCCTTTACGAAAATCTGCATCTCTAACACCACCCGTAAAAGTATAAATCCCTGGCTTCAGCATGACATAGTTTTTCTTCTCCTCACCGGGGGACAAGTTCGGTATAAGAAATATTATGATAATACTGCAAATGAGAGCTATCTTTTTCATGTCTTTAAATTAATGCTTGCATTATACATTTTTCAAGAATCCTGTCAAGACATTTAAAATAGTATAAATAGTATTGGGACAATAGTATTGGTGACAATTAGAGATCCATTATGGTGTCAGACTTGACTATTGAAATTTAGGCTTTAGGGGACTGTCAATTAAATAATAGAAAGTGGAAGCTGACAAGCAAAAAAGCTATCAAGCCGGTAAGCCGACAAGCTGGTTAGCAGTCTTAAAGACACTCCCTATTGACTAATGAACTCATTGATAGAGTATCATGTTAAGATGATTACACCTTTTTCGACAACAGGCATTGGAAGTCTTCCGCATAAAGACCCTGAAGAGGCATGCAGGCTTGTGCTTGAGACATTTGACATCCCCTTCTGGCCTCAACTTCCAAAATTATCATTCCATGAATCAATGATATCTCAGTTCTCTGAAGGCATACCATTTATAAAGACTGATGATCATAGAGAAAGTACATGGGTAGAAAGAAACGGAAGCGATGCACTGACACGTTTCTATGAAAACTATTCAGAAGAGCTAAAAGTTTCTATCTCCGAGGACTATGCAAAAGGTCTTCACACATTTATACGTCTCATAAAAAATAAGAGATTCACATCTCTTAAGGGGCAGGTTACCGGTCCGTTGACCTTTACCCTTGGACTCAAGGACTTTGAGGGCAAGCCAATCTATTTTGATGAAGAACTCCGCGAAATATCACTTATGGTTCTTAAGGCAAAAATCAGGTGGCAGATAGAGATTTTGAAACCTTATGCTGAGAAAATCATTCTCTTTGTTGATGAACCCATCCTCTCTGCTCTTGGAAGCACAAGTTATCTCGGCGTTGATCCGGAAGAAGCACTGAGACTGCTAAAGGAAACAACAGATGCTATTAAGCATTCTGGAGGTATTCCCGGAATCCATTGTTGCAGTAAGGCCGACTGGTCTTTGGTTATCAAGAGTGGGATAACAATTATCAGCTTTGACGCCTATGGATATACCGACACAATCTCAATGTATCCGGAAGAGTTCACCCAATTTTTTCGGAGTGGTGGATACCTTGCATGGGGAATTGTGCCCACAAGCGAGTCTATAACAGAAGAAAATCTTGATTCGATCAGAAAACGTTTAGACATGAGCATAGAGAAATTATCTGCACTTTTACCTGGAGATCTTTTACGCTCTAAAATACTCCTTACACCTTCATGCGGTACAGGATCAATGAATGTTGAGGATGCGTTGAAGGTGTTCACACTTCTTAAACAACTTAAGGAGACAGTTTCATAATGGGTGATACGGTGAAGAAGGGTGTCTTCATATCCTTTGAAGGAATCGAAGGTTCGGGCAAGACAATCCAGGCACTGCTCCTTTATGAATTTCTACACAAAAAAGGTTATACAGTTGTTCTCACAGAAGAGCCTGGCGGTACACAAATTGGACTAAAGATACGGGAGCTCCTGCTCTCAGTAGAACATCAGGAAATGACACCTGTTTCGGAACTCATGCTTTATAATGCGTCACGTGCACAACTTATAAAGGAGGTTATCCGTCCCGCAATAAAAAAAGGTGCTATAGTGATCACAGACAGGTTTAATGATTCAACTGTTGCGTACCAGGGTTATGGAAGAGGAATAGATTTAAATCTTATAGATTCAATCGACAGAATAGTCACCGCAGGCTTAAAACCTGATATCACCATACTCCTTGATCTTGATGTCGAGGTTGGCATGGAGAGAAACAGAGGTATTCATAAGGCAGACAGATTAGAGCTTGAGGATAGAGTGTTTCATAAAAAGGTGAGAAATGGTTATCTTGAGATTGCAGCAAAAGAACCTGAGAGGATAAAATTAATAGATGCCTCGAAAAGTATAGAGGAAATACACGGTAAAATAGTAAATATAGTTTCCGACTTATTTTTAAAAATATGACATACAGGCAGGGCATAGCATTTTCGCTTTCCGCCTTAGGCGGACTCGGCACCCGATATACATCGGGAGACTCCGAGGTAAATTCTTTCTCCGAAAGAATTTAAAACCGCTCAAATACTTTGTCCTGCCTTTTTATTTTAATTTATGAGCAATGTACATAATGGTATCAGCCCCGATTTTATCGGGGCATTATCTCATTTGTATTACCTGAGTTAAAATGGCACTTCGGGACATTATAGGACAGGACAAAGCAGTAACTATACTGCTGAGAACGATACAGAGAGGAAGAATACCTTCATCATATCTATTTGCAGGAGAACCGGGTATAGGCAAGAAATTTACTGCCATTAATCTTGCAAAGGCATTGAATTGTCAGAGCAGAGAGCAGAGATCACAGGGCATTGAGTTAAATAATAATGAACTCACAACTCAGATAGACGCCTGTGAAGAATGTCCTTCATGCAAGAAAATTGATACTGGAAGTCACCCTGATTTTCTTTTCATCTCACCTAAAAGTGGACTGATAAGGATAGAAGAGATAAGGGCGATTGATGACGCACTTTCTTTTAAACCATTCGAGGGAAGGAAAAAGGTCGTCATAATAGATGAAGCGGATACAATGAATCCCTATGCGGCAAATGCTTTTCTTAAAACACTTGAAGAACCTCCAGAAGATAGTCTTATCATCCTTATATCATCAAGCCCTGACCGACTGCCTGACACAATACGGTCGCGGTGTTCAAAGATAAACTTTACACCTCTCCCTGTCGAGGCATGCGAAAAAGTCATAAAAACAGTTATGAGTCAAAAAGCTGGCAAGCCTGCAAGCGTGCAAGCCAAAAAATCAAAAAAACCAGTGAAAGATGACTCTCAACTTTCAACTCTTGTGAGACTTTCAATGGGAAGACCAGGTCTCGCAATCTCGGGAGATCTTATCGAAGAAAGGACATGGTTTATCCAACTGCTCCAGGGGATGCTGAATACAGAAAAAGATGGCTGGACTTCAAAAGAAGAGATGGAAAAGTGGTTTGACCTTTTACTTGTCCTCCTCCGAGATGCAGCTATACTAAAGATAACCCGGGACACAAAGAATCTCATCAACTCAGATATTAAAGACTCTGTTAAGAAGTTGAGCAGTTCGATGGATTTAAAGGGTATAATAGAAAACTATCAAAACCTGAATACCTTAAAAGTATATTTTAATTTTAATTTAAACAAATCCCTCACATGGAACTATACGGGTTCTATTTTAAGGAGATTTAAAAATGAAAAATTCTAAATTCGAAATACTAAACCCTAAACAAATTCAAAATCTCAAATTCGAATATTCAAAATGTTTCAATTTTTCTGATAATTTGTGCTTGTTTAGAATTTCGTTCTTAGGATTTAGAATTTGTCTATAAGGGGTAAATACCATGCCTGAAGTAATAGGAGTACGTTTCAAATCCTGCGGGAAGATATATAACTTCGAGGTGAACGGAGTAGAAGTACACGAAGGTGACCTTGTGGTGGTAGAGTCTGAACTTGGTCTCAGCATAGGGAACGTCATCATGGGTCGCCACACACTGGAAAACCCTGACAGAGAATTGAAAAAAGTCATTCGTAAAGCAACAGAGGAAGATCTTCAGCAGAGCCAGGAAAACAAAAAACTCGAATCAGAGGCAAGGGAGTATTCCCTTGAGAGAATAATGGCAAGAGGACTTCCGATGAAGCTTATCTGCACTGAGGTTACCCTTGACAGAAAACGAATTATCTTTTATTTCACTGCAGAAAAGAGAATAGACTTCAGGGAACTCGTAAAAGACCTCGCAGCAAAATTCAAGACAAGGATTGAAATGAGACAGATAGGGGTGAGGGATGAGGCAAAGATAGTAGGTGGTATGGGAATATGCGGGAGAGAACTCTGCTGCATGAAATTCCTGACATCATTTGAGCCTATTTCTATCAAAATGGCAAAGAAACAGGAACTTGTTTTGAACACAGGCAAGCTATCCGGAGTCTGTGGAAGGCTCATGTGCTGTCTGGGCTTTGAGTATAGTGAACTGTCTTTAGAAGATGCAGCATTGACAGAGGACAACTCCATATCAATTTCAGAAGATGAAGAAACATTTGGAATGATAGTTACCACAAGCGAATCACCTTCAGAAGCAAATGAGCCTCCTGCTCAACCCGAGACCGACTCACCATCACCTCCTCCTCAACCTGAAAAGCAAGAATATGCAGGAAAACACAGGCGCAGGAGAAGACACAGAAGAAGGTTTCGTAGAAATTGACCGGTAAGTTTTACATCACCACACCAATATATTATGTCAATGATATACCGCATATCGGCCATGCCTATACAACCGTAGCTGCTGACATCCTCGCACGATATAACAGGTTAAAAGGCAAAAAAGTATTTTTTTTAACAGGTACTGACGAACATGGACAGAAGGTCGAAAAAGCAGCACAGGAAAAGGGCATGTCACCAAAAGAACATGCTGATTTAATGGTTGAAAATTTCAAATCCCTCTGGAAAAAGCTCACTATTCACAATGATGCGTTCATACGCACTACAGATTCAGAACATGTAAAAACTGTTCAATCGCTCCTCACAAAGCTATGGGAAAAGAACGAGATAGAAAAGAGAGCCTATTCAGGATGGTACTGCATACCGGATGAGAGATTCTGGACAGAGAAGGAAGTCATAGAGGGGGAATGCCCGGAGTGCAAAAGACCTGTTGAGCACATTGCAGAGGAAAACTATTTCTTCCTAATGTCGAAGTACCAGGAAAGACTCATATACTACATTGAGGAAAATTCATCATATATCCTTCCTGAGGCAAGGAAAAACGAGGTTCTCGGATTCTTAAAAAACAACCCACTCGGCGACCTCTGCATATCACGGCCGAAGCAGAGACTCTCATGGGGCATAGTACTTCCTTTCGATGACAACTTTGTTACCTATGTCTGGTTTGATGCACTTGTAAATTACTACTCAGCAATAGACTATCTTGCAGATCCCCACATCCATCCCTCAAATCTTGACTCTCGTTTCTCCTCTCTCGGCTCTGAAGACTGGTGGCCCCCTGAGCATCACCTGATAGGAAAGGACATCCTCACCACACATGCAGTCTACTGGTCAACAATGCTTATGGCACTTGACATGCCTTTGCCAAAGAACATCTTTGCACATGGATGGTGGACTGTTGATGGGAAGAAGATGTCCAAGTCTTTTGGGAATGTTGTTGACCCAAATGAGATAGTCAATAAATATGGGACAGACGCCTTCAGGTATTTCCTTTTTAGAGAAGTCCCCTTTGGGCTTGACGGTGATTTTTCTGAACAGGCATTGATAAAGCGTATTAATAATGATCTTGCAAATGACCTTGGAAATCTTCTCAGCAGGACACTGACAATGATTGAAAAATATTGTGAAGGGAAAATCCCCCCCTGCCCCCCTTTACTAAAGGGGGGTAAGGGAGGATTACATGATATTCATGGAGAAGTAGATCTGCAAAGGGAAATTCACCTTAAACGTCTTGTAGAAGACATGAATGAGACATTTGATCTTGCCATGGAAAGATTATCATTTGGTCATGCACTTGATAAAATCTGGGAAATAATTAACGATGCGAATAAATTAATAGAAGATGAAGCTCCATGGCAACTGTGGAAGACAAAGAATATTGGTAAACTCTCAGGTGTGCTACATACCCTTGCTGAAACACTACGAATTATTGCAATTTATGTGTATCCCTTTATGCCCGATACAGGACAAAAAATCTGCCAGCAACTCGGGATTGATGAAGAAATCGGCACTGCGATACACATCGCATGGGGTGGGCTGAAGCCTGAGCAGAAAATAAGAAAAGGTGCTCACCTATTCCCAAGAATAGAAAAAATATAACGCCAACACCTTTTAATGCATTCTCCACCACATAGGTTTACAATGAGAATCTCTTAATTCTATTGTCTTTTCATTTTCTGTAAATTTTATTTTTCTTGCGCTGATATAATCTGTGACTGCTCAGGCGTAAGATTGCTCCCTGCACCATAGCATGTTCCTGTTTGAGACTCATAATTTTTAAATAAAATTGCAACGACAAAATTGCATATTATCCTTGAAATTTTGTTGGTTTTGGTGTATCTTTTATCTAAACGTATGTGGATAAAAAACTCATCTTTTAAGGAAGGAGGTGAAGAGAAATGAAAAGAATAATACTTTTCGCACTGGCAGCGCTATTATTATTCTCTTTTGGTTGCGCCACAAAGGATTATGTGAAACAGCAGATTGACCCATTGGTTGACAGAATCAGTAAGCTTGAGGCAAGGGTTACAGCAATTGAATCAAAGGTTGCAGCCGTTGAGGGCAAGGCTGATGCAGCTCAGAAAGCTGCAGCTGAGGCTAAAGCAATCGCTGAGGAAGCTAAGAAGATTGCAAAGGAATGCTGCGATAAAGCTGAGGCTGCTGCAAAGAGGGCTGAGGCTGCTGCAGCGCGCGCTGATGCTGCTGCAAAGAAGGCTGAAGATGCAGCTGCAAAGTGCGTAAAAGCCTTTGAACTAAAGCAAAAGAAATAGTTTTTTATCAGGTTATCGGGCCCAAAAAATTTTCTATGATAATTTTTTGGGCCTTGCTTTCACTTAATTCGAAATCTCAACTGGAATTCCACTTTTCTCATTGATGGCACGATATACCTTTTCGTTGTTTACCTTTTTCAGAAGATTCTTTTTCCTCAGTAGAGTTACTGCCTCATTGAAATAATTTAAATTCATAAAGTCATCTTTGTGCACTTCGGCATATACTTTACTATTTCTGATACCCACCTTTATAGGCTGTCGAGTAATGGTTACCTTAGCACCTTTCGGTACTAATTGGAAAAGCTTCGGGATATCCTCTGGATACAATCGTATACACCCATGACTCACTCTTCTTCCTACACCCCATGGCTTGTTTGTCCCATGGATGAGAATACTACTCAATGAAAGCCTTAACGCATGAGAACCGAGGGGATTATCTGGTCCGGGTAGCACCACCTTTGGTAATTCTGGTTTTTCTTTCTTGATGGACTCTGGGACATGCCAGCTTGGTTTCACTAATTTTTCTATTACCCTGAATTTCCCTGTAGGTGTATCAGTGCCTTCATCACCTATCCCGATGGGGAATGTTCTTACCAGTAATGATTCCTTTTGTTTGAAAAAGTAATAAAGCCTCATTTCTGAGAGATTTATCACAATGCCGTCATAAGATATTACTTCTGGGATGACCCATGATTTAGGAATCTTCACAGATACACCGGTTCCGGGGACAAAAGGATCAAGTCCAGGATTTGCATCAACAATTTCATAGTAGCCAAGATCGAAATCTCTCGCAATCTCAATTAAAGACTCTCCTTCTTTAACCTTGTATGTTTTAATAGATCCAATTACTGTGCTCTCTTTGCTGTAAGAGTATACCTCGGCACCAGAAGATGAGACCATGAAAACAAAAATTAAAAATGTAAATAAAAAAAGTATCCTGATTCCTGAAATCATCATTATAAATTTTTGTTTCTGTAAAACCTTATTTAAATATCTCTCCTGTCTCCTTATACCAGAACAACAGGTCAAGGTTAGAAACAGGTATATCGATCTGCTTTGCAAACTTTACCATATTTTTCTCTATTTGCAAATACTTTGCCCTGCTCATTGATTGTGGAATTTCTTTTATTATTCCGAGTTGTTTTAAATTTTTAAGTATATGTCTGTCAAGGATTGCGATTTTCTCCCCGAATCCTATGTTTCTCAGGAAATGACTTGCCTCTTTATACCCCAGGCCGATTACGTTCTTCACTAACCATTCCCTGCATTTGCACATATCTCTGAATTGGCTCAGTGCAGGTTTTATGCACACTGTTCCATTATTCATGAAGAATTTTCTCGCTCTGACAATATATTCTGATTTTTTATTGTGAAATCTCACGCCACGTAATCTTTTTCGGATTTGTTGAGCATCTCCTTTTAACAATATGCCCTTTTCTCTCAGTCTCCCGATAGCATTCCAGCAGGCTTTTGCATGAGATTGTGGGGTGAGAATACAGAAAGCCAGTTCCGCGAAAATCTCCTCATCATTTTTCTCCGACCACATTTTTTTAAATTCTTTTAACCTTGAGCATATTCCCTGACTTTTTGAACTATACATCCTTTTTATGTGATCAAATGTATTCATTGCACTTTCAGGGATCCTGCCTGTTTCTTCATTCATTTCTTTTATCTTTATTTTTTAGACTCTGGTAAAAATCCTTCCCAATACATTTCTCGGCGTATTTGCACCATTGTACGCATGATTCTACATCATTATATACAGTAAATCCGCATATATTACACGTTACTTTCAAATCAGTAGAGAAAATCTCTACTTCCTTGCCGCATTCCGGACATCTCTTTATTTCAAGTGTAGGAGTTTGTATATTAGCTGCTCCCGGACATTTCTCAAACATTTCACTATTCCTTTTTTTATGTTTAATTATTCTTTAATTATACAATTTCATGTACTATCTTTGGAATCCGGGGGAAAATTATATGTTTTATTTAAAATTGTTTACAAAAAATTTTATTTATGCTATTTTCTTACCATGGGTTCATTGCTTAATGAAAACCCCACAAGGGAAAGGATAATACTCCTCCTTAAAAAGAGCAACCCCCTGTCTATTGATGATCTGAGCAAACAGCTCAATATAACTCCAATGGGGATAAGGCAACACCTCTTATTCCTTGAAAGAAAAGGCATAGTAGACTTTGTGATAAAAAGGCAGGGTGTAGGCAGGCCAGCATTCCTTTACAAGCTTACTGATAAGGCAGATGAGCTTTTCCCAAAGGCATATCACAAGTTTATCGTAAGTGCTTTTAAAGACATCGAAAAGAATGACGGCCTGAACAAGATTGATGATATATTCAAGTGGCGAAAAGAAAGACTCTTAAAGGAACATAAAGAATCCCTCTCTGATAAAAAAAGCCTTCATGACAAGGTCTACGGGTTCAAGAACATTCTTGAGTCAGAAGGATATCTTGTTGACCTTGATGACAATGACAGCCATTATAAGTTAAAACAATTTAACTGCCCTATCGCGAAGGTTGCTTCTGAATTCAAAGAGGCATGCAGATACGAGTTGCAGATGTATAGAGATCTTCTCAAAAAGGAAGTGACTCGCCCCCAATGCATGTCCGAGGGAGACCTTTCCTGCACCTATGTCATACCAAAGGCTCAGTAAGCCTGTCCTTTCATAGAAGAAATGTTCAGAAATGGTGAGATAGAAGGTCTTGTTATTAAGGAGTTTAACGTGTATCCCGACAGTCGTGGCTGGCTTTCTGAACTCTTTAGAAAGGATGAATTATCAGAAAGTTTTGTGCCGCAGATGGGCTATATCTCCATTACACACCCGAACATCGTCAGAGGGCCTCACGAACATCGGAAGCAGACAGATTATTTCTGCTTTTTAGGGAAATTTAAGCTCTATCTCTGGGATAATCGCAAAGAATCCGTTACCTATCAGAATAAAAAAATTATTCACATATCGGACAGGCTTATCGTCATTGTGCCTCCAGGTGTTGTTCATGCATATAAAAATGTGGGAGAGCGTGAAGGAATGGTATTCAACTTTCCTGACAGGCTCTATGCAGGCTGGGGGAGGAAAGAGAAAGTAGATGAGATAAGATATGAGGGTGACTTTGAAAGTCCATTCAAGATTGAATAGTACGAATAGGAAATTGCCCTTTCACTCATTCTCGGTCGTATCGACCTCCGAGGTGAATTCTGTCAAAGACAGAATTCAAAACCGTTCAATGGTAATCTCCTATTCGTTAATTTATTTTAAGCGTTAAGGTTTGATGAAAGAATGAAACTATTGATCACAGGTGGTTGCGGGTTTATCGGCTCTAATTTCATCAGACATATAGTAGAGAAATATCCTGACTATACAATTGTAAATCTTGATGCCCTCACCTATGCAGGAAATCCTGAGAATCTCAGAGATATAGAAAATAGTCCTCGTTATAGGTTTACACATGGAAGGATTGAAGACTCTGACACAGTCAGGAAATTAATGAAAGAAGCAGATTGTGTCGTAAATTTTGCTGCAGAAAGCCATGTGGACAGGTCAATACTTGACGCCCAGCCATTTCTCATGACAAATATTATGGGGACTCATGTTCTCCTCGAGGTTGCGAAAGAGTCAGGTATAAAAAGGTTTATCCATATCTCAACAGATGAGGTATATGGAACTCTTCCGCCTCAGTCCGCCTCAGGCGGAGATGAGAGCGAAAAGTTCTCCGAAGAAAGCCCCCTCAAACCCAATTCACCTTATGCAGCTTCCAAGGCATCAGGGGATCTGCTTGTTCGTGCATATTATGAGACGTATAGATTACCTGTGATTATTGTAAGACCATCCAATAATTACGGGCCTTATCAATTTCCTGAGAAGTTTATTCCCCTTATGATTACTAACCTTTTGCAGGGCGAGCCAATCCCGATTTACGGTAAAGGAGAAAACGTGAGAGACTGGATCTATGTTGAAGACAATTGCAAAGCAATAGATATCATCTTACACAAAGGGACAATAGGAGAGGCTTATAACGTTGGCGGAGATGGTGAAATGAAGAATATTGCTCTTGCCAGGAATGTGCTCAGTATGATGGGAAAAGACGTAAGCTCTATCAAATTTGTACAGGACAGGCCTGGACATGATTACAGGTATGCCCTCGATAATTCAAAGATAGAAACTAAACTCGGCTGGAATCCATCAGTGAAAATAGAAGAAGGGCTTCAGAACACAATCCAGTGGTATAAAGAAAACGAGTGGTGGTGGCAGCCACTAAAAGAGAGATTATCAGCAGAGAGTAAAGGATTCTGGGAAAAATGAAGATACTTCTCACGGGCTCAAAAGGTATGCTCGCACAGGATCTGATACCTGTATTGAAAGAAAGTCATGAAGTCTTTGCACCTCCTGAAGAGGAACTCGATATCACAAAGAGAGATGTTTTATATAACTCCCTGAATACTACACTACCTGATTTTGTTGTCAACTGTGCTGCCTATACAAATGTGGATAAGGCAGAGGAGGAAAGGGAAAAAGCTTTTCTCGTCAACGGTATTGGCGTTCAAAATCTTGCCTTAGTCTGTGCTGATGCGGGAACACCTCTCTGCCATATAAGCACCGACTATGTATTTGATGGCGAAAACAACAAACCGTACACACCCTTTGACAATACTCATCCTATAAATACGTACGGCGAATCAAAACTCGCAGGGGAGAAATACATCCAGTGGATCTTAAAGAAGTTCTCTATTATAAGAACAAGCTGGCTTTATGGGATAAGAGGAAGTAATTTTGTTTTGACTATTCTCAGGCTTGCAAAGGAACAGTCAACAATAAGAGTTGTCAATGACCAGGTTGGCTCTCCAACATCAACTGTTACCCTTTCAAGTGGTATAAAAAAAGTTATAGAAAGTGGTGCTTATGGAATTTACCATATCACTGATGAGACAG
Organism: Nitrospira sp.; assembly: GCA_016873595.1. Lineage (GTDB taxonomy): Bacteria > Nitrospirota > Thermodesulfovibrionia > Thermodesulfovibrionales > SM23-35 > VGWZ01. The sequence continues at coordinate 8,353 of VGWZ01000008.1, read as the reverse complement.
ATGGCGGCATAAGCTGGTTTGACTTTGCAAAGGAGATTATCAGAATTTCAGGACTCAAAACTGAGGTAATTCCTATCACAACAGAAGAGTATCCGAGACCAGCAAAAAGGCCGAGATATTCTGTGCTCGATATGGAGATGACAAGGCTCGCAATTGGATTCAAACCAGTTGACTGGAAGGTTGCATTAACCAAATTACTATAATTGAAATCCGGTTAAATCTTGACTTTAGAGACATCTGGTTTTTATTATCTTTTTATCGGGGCGTAGCGCAGCCTGGTAGCGCACACGGTTCGGGACCGTGGTGTCGAAGGTTCAAATCCTTTCGCCCCGACCAGAAATCTCTCACATAAACAATAAGTTATTACTTTAAACCCCCTTAAAAGTTGGTGCGCAACTAATTCACAAAAAGGATTTAAGGTTAAGCCTTCATAAGAAACCTTGCAAGGCTCTGCGCAAAGGCTTATTACACTCAGAGAGAAGAGATGGAATTCCCGCTTTTAAACAGTACTTAATTTATTGTAAGATATGTACGGTATTTATCTATGAAAGAGAGACGGCGCATTAAAAGAATAAAATATCATGGACTCATCGATTTTTCTGTAAGCGTTCTTGAATTTAAGGAACTGAAAAGATTAAATCTGAACGGAACAGGCATAGATATCAATGATGCAGGGATAGGTATCCATGTAGATTATCCTTTGGAGTCTGGCCATGTGCTCAGATTCAACGGCATAGGACAAAAGGCAGGCATTGTAAAATGGAGCATGAAGTTTGGAAATACATATAGGATTGGGATAATATTTGTACAAAAAGCGGTGAGTTGTACACCTCCGGCGATAGCTGGGTAAACTAACTAAACTAATCCCTATACGTTTCGTATATCTCCTCAAACTGCTTATGGAGGTTCTTGAATGCCTGAAGTATCTCAGGGTAAAAGTGCTCGGGCATCGTCCTTCCATCACCTTCTGTAATTATCTTGAATGTCTTTTCATGGTCAAAGGGGGGCTTGTAGGGTCTTTTGCTTCTCAAGGCATCATACTGGTCGGCTATATTCATAATCCTTCCTTCGATAGGTATCTCCTCTCCTTTAAGCCCTTTTGGATAACCACTTCCATCCCATCTTTCATGATGGGTAAGGGCAATCCTTTCCGACATCTGAATTATATTCGATGAAGAGCCTTGAAGAATCCTGCCACCAATTATAGTATGGGTCTTCATCAATGAAAATTCCTCTGGATTTAATTTTGCGGGTTTTAGCAATATATCCGAAGGGATTCCAACCTTTCCTATGTCATGCATGGGGCTTGCATAAAAGAGTATTTCAGACTCTCCCTCTGGCCATCCAAGATTTTTAGCCATAAGAGAGCAGTAATAACTGATACGCTTGATATGAGATGCTGTATCCTCATCTTTGTATTCGGCAACAACCGTGAGCCTGTGAATGCTGTCAATATATCCTTCCTTTATTCTTTTCTGTGATTCCCCGAGTTGCTTATTAGATTCTTCAAGCTGTTTATTTGATCTGTTTAACTCATGAATTGCAAGCCTCAGTTGCTCTGTCCTTTTATCTACCTCTGCCTCGAGGAGTTCATTGTGTTGCTTTAGAAAATCCTCAAACTCTTTTACTCTCAAAAGGTTTTTTGCCCTTACCATAAGCTCTGTACTGTCAACAGGCTTTGTGAGAAAATCGTTTGCCCCAACGTCAAGGCCTTTAATCCTCGAATCCCTATCTCCAAGTGCAGTAACCATTACGACAGGGATATGCTGAGTTGAAGGGCATTCTTTAAGCCTTCTGCATACCTCATATCCATCCATCTCAGGCATCATAATGTCAAGGAAGATTAAATCAGGAGATATCTCTTTTGTTTTTTCCAATGCCTCAAGCCCGTTTTTCGCTGTCTCAAAGACATAGCCATAATTTGTGAGTATACCACCCATAAGTTTGAGATTTTTTTCTTCATCATCAACAACGAGGATTTTTGGCTTTTTCTTTGTTCCACCTAATTGTGCTTGACTCATCAAAGGTACTTCCTCACAACCTCAAGAAACTCGTCCAATTTAATCGGTTTTGCAATATATTTAACAAATCCCTCGCTTAAAAATCTCTCCCTGTCTCCCTTCATTGCATAGGATGTAAGTGCAATAACAGGGATGTTCTTAGTCTCCGGGTTTTCTTTTAGAATCCTTGTTGCTGTACCTCCATCCATAACAGGCATCTGTATGTCCATAAGAATCAAGTCAGGCTTCTGATATTTCGCAAGCCTTACACCTTCCTCTCCATCTCTTGCCTCAATGGTTTCATAGCCTTGGGAGTTAAGCAAGGAGCGAAAAAGCTTCAGATTTTTCTCGTTATCTTCAACTATGAGTATCTTCATAAGTATTTAGTGAATAGTGAACAGTGAATAGTTAAAGGCATTTAATCAGCCCTGTTATCATTTTGTTAAGTTCATTAATGTTAGCCTGCACATCTTTGCTTTGCTCATTTTTAGAATAGTCTAACTTTTCAGAAAGAATAATCTGTGTTTCCAGTTCTGCTAATGAACCGAGAGTAGTATACAAGAATTGCTTATATTCTTTATTATGTCTTCTCATGAAACCTTCAGCTATATTTGAAGAAATTGATACAGCAGACCTTCTCATCTGACTAACAATACCGTATGTTTCTTTAGAGGGGAAAGAATCTGTTATTTGGTAAACCAATTTTGCTAATTCTATTCCTCTCTGCCAAATTTTTAAGTCCTTGAAATTCTTTATCTTATTTTCCATTTTTAGTATTCACTGTTCACTAAATACTATTCACTGTCTTACTGGAATTACAAAGGTAAACTTACTCCCTTTACCCACCTCACTTTCAACCCATATCCTGCCTTTGTGTAATTCAATAATTCTCTTACACAGGGCAAGGCCAAGACCTGTTCCTTCGTATTTCTTGTTTAAGGCGTATTCAAGCTGCTGGAATGGCTGGAAGATTTTATCAAAGTCCTCAGGCTTTATGCCGATACCAGTGTCTTCGACAGTAATTTCGATCATATCGAAATCAAGTTCGGAGTCATCAGTTTGGAGTTCGGAGTTATTTTCAGTCATAGCCACTCTCCTTGTTTTTTAAAGACTTCATCAATCCGTTCAGCATTCTCGATAACTCTAAACAAAATCCCCGTGATTGATTCTTATCATCGTTGTTGATAAATTTTTGCCTGAAAGATATTTCAGTAATTGCAACACATTCTCTTACAGACCTTCTCGCTATTTTAAGAAACTGATTAAACTCAGACCTGCTGCCTCCACTGCCCTCTGCAATATTTAAGCAGATTGAAGCTGAGGCTCTTCTGAATTGGTCTGTTAAAGAAAATACTTCTGTCTTAGGGAAATCTCTTGTAATTTTATACACAAAATCCACATACACCAGAGATTTTTGGTAGACCTTCAAGTTTTCAAAATCAAATCTTTCTTCATTCATCTCTTTTACTCCTAACTCCCAACTCTGAACTCCTAACTCTCCGTGCGGTAACCCGCACGGAGCCTCCATCAGGGGTAAACTTCATGGCATTGCTCAGCAGATTCGCAATCACCTGTTTTATCTTTCTTTCATCTGCCTCAATTAGTTCAACATCAGGGGCAACCTCAGTCGTAAGCTTTATCCTATGCTTCATAGCCTTTTCTTTAAACAGAATAAAACTCCTTTCGATGAGGTCTTTTACATTAAACTCGCTGAGTTTGAGTTCTATCTTTCCTGCCTCAACCTTTGATAAATCAAGGATGTCGTTTATGAGAGACAGTAGAAGGACTCCACTTTCTCTTATGTCACCTAGATACTCAAGTTGTTGCTCAGTAAGTTTACCTGTCATACCCTGAGACATCATATCTGAAAAGCCGATAATTGAGTTAAGAGGTGTCCGTAGCTCATGGCTCATATTGGCAAGGAATTCCGACTTTGCCCTTGTTGCTGCTTCTGCCTGAAATCTTGCAGCCTCTGCCTCCTTTTTTTGTAGTGCGAGTTCTTCTGCCTTTTCTTTAAGACTGGTATTTGCAATTCTCAGTGATTCTTCTGCCAGTTTGCGAGCTTTTTCCTGTCTATCTCTCTGCAATCTTGCATTCAGTATGGGTGCTATGATATCACCTAAGGACTCTAATATTTGAACATCTTTCTCTGTATAGTCTGTCTCTTTATTTGCAAATTGGATAAGTCCGATAACTTCTCCTTGATAGATGATAGGCATAGAGATATGTTTGAATATGGCTACATGTCCTTTAGGGGTAAGTGTTGAGACCTTATTCGTGTAATTTGTTTTTTTCTCTCTAATAGCCCGTGGCCAGGAGCTATCTCTCCATGTATCCCTTGGGAACACAAATTTCTTGTCAGGAACCTGACACTTATCCCAAATATGCCTCGACATAGATGGAACGACGAGGGCTTCATCTTCATCAATATAACCAATGACGCCGTATTTGCTCTCCATAACCTCCAGAACAATATCCAAAACATCATTGTACATTTCTTCATCTGTAGTGGCAGTAAGAAAAACATTGGCAATCTTGTTCCTGACAGACAATTCGCTATTGGACTGACGCAATCCCTCCGCCGTCTGCTCCAGTTCCGCCGTGCGTTCCTTTATCGTTTCTTCAAGGTTCTTATGATATCGGCTTAATTCTTCCTCTATCCGTTTGCGCTCGGTGATATCCTGAACCATGGAAAGTACGCCTATTACCGAACCATCGGGTTCCTTTAGCGGTGTGTTGGTCCAGTAGCAAGTAATAATGCGCCCATCTTTGGTTATATTCTCATTTTCACTGTGGGCGGTGATATTTCCTTCAAGCAGGCGATGCCAGATGGCATCTATGTGTGGCTGAGCATCTCTCGGTACAATAATATCGTATGGATGCTTCCCTATTGCTTCGCTTGCCGTGAATCCAAAAATATTTTCAGCAGCAGGATTCCAGGTCACTGTACGGAACTCGGGATCCCATATAATGCAGCCGATGGGCATTCGGTTAATTTGAAGTTTAAGACGTGCCTCGCTTTTTCGCAGTGCTTCTTCTGCCCGCTTGCGTGTCGTGATGTCAGTACAGGCGCCTGACATTTGATACGCCTTGCCATGCTCATCCCGGCGGCATGTTCCTATGTCACTCCACCATATATAGGAGCCCTCTTTCGTCATCACCCTGTACTCTGTGTCATAAACTGTTCCCTGCTCAAGATGCCTCTCAAGCATCTGCATGACGTGGGGACGGTCATCGGGATGAATCATTTCTTCCAAGGACTGAATTGTGCGCGGAAATTCGCCGGATTCATAGCCCAGCATAGAATCCACTATGTCCGACCACTCAAGCGCTCCAGATCGGATGTCATATTCCCATAAGGCCACTCGACCAGCCAGGGATGCTGTTACAAATCTGCTCCTCTCAAGAGCCAACTTCTCTTCCGCCCGCTTGCGCATCAATGCTTCTACAATAGCAGAGGACAAATCTTCGATAATTATCTGATCCTCCTGGGTATAGCCGTTTGTCTTGTTTCCAATCGCTATCATACCGATTACCCTTTCATTGTATTTAAGCGGAACACCAAGAAAAGATGTGATAAGAGGATGTCCCTCTGGGATTCCCCTGCTATCGGGATCAGATGCAGGATCGTTGACTATCTGGGATTTTCCTTCCTTTATGGTTCTTCCCCAGTAACTGACTACATCCATATGCTTTATGAGTTTTGCCTTATCGGATTCAGGCATTTTGCATTCTTCCCATCCTGGGTTGCTCAGCGCAAGATCATTGAAATAGCCTGTTTCATCCAATTCACCGATAAAACCAAACTTGCTGCCTGTCAATTCCTCAGCCACGGAAAGACAAGTCTCGCCCAACTCCCATTCTGTCTCACATCGCAGGGCTTCTCTGAAAATCTTGTTGATCGCTGTCAACAGTACGCTGTGTCTATGAACCTCTTCTTCAGCACGTGCGTGCTTCTCACGTATTCTCAATGCTGATATGCCGTATGCCAGATCGTTTGCCAGTTCAGTGAGCAGTTTGACTTCGTCATCATGAAATGCATCAGGTTCTCCTGCGCAGATAATAAGTGCGCCGATACTGTCAGAATTGATAATAAGAGGCAGCCCGATAACAGATGTATAGCCGCGCTTCAGTGCATCCTCGCGCCATGGGGCAAGTGCAGGGTCAGCTATAACATTATTAAAGATTGCAGGCTTGCGTGTACGGATCGCAGTTCCTGAAGGTCCCCTTCCGTATTCTGTATCAGCCCAGGTGACATGTATATTTTCGAGGAATCCCTCATCATATCCTGCATATGCAACAGGACGCACAGTCTTCTTTTCATCATGCTCTGCATATCCAACCCATACCAGTCTGTACTCGCCGATAGTGACAATGATTTTGCATATCTCATTCAGCAATGTTTGCTCTTCAGTAATATGCACCAATGCCTGGTTGCATTCACTGATTGTCCTGAGCGCACGGTTGACCCTTCGAAGTTCCTCTTCCGACCTTTTGCGTTCTGTGATGTCTCTGATTATATATTGATAAAACTTCTTCCCATCAATATCAATGACCCGCGAACTGACCTCAACAGGAAAAGTTGTGCCGTCTTTCCGCTGATGCTCTGTCTCAAAAACAAATCCGTTTCTTGCTTTTACTTCCTCCATCTGTTTATCAAAGAGTTTTCTTGCCTCTGGCGTGCGCAGATTATTCAGTAGTAATTGAAGGAGTTCATCTCGCTCATATCCATAGGATTGCACTGCCCGTTCATTTGCTTCAACAATCCTGTAATTGTCATCTGCCAGAAGGATAATATCGTTGGCATGCCTTGTGAGATATTCGAAGCGCTCCAGAAGCACTGAATGCTGATGCTCCATTTCATATTGCCTGCGGTAGAATTCAGCGCGCTGATGCCGCCAGATGAATCCAAGGCTTATGCCTGATCCGGCAATAAATAATGTAGCGATGAGCGCAATAATCCAAAAATATTCCTGAATGGGTGCATAAATCTCCTTAGCATCCTCCTTTGCCACCAGAAACCATGGTGTATCAGGTATTGCCCGAAGAACTGAGAGAACAGGCGTTCCCCGGTAATCTTTACTTTCGAATATTCCCTGATATCCCTGTGTTGCTACTACTGCCGGCAGATGCTGTTCTGTTACAGGAATTTTGAAAGAAAGGGCTGTGTCCTTTTTATGGCGAAGCTCATTCAGATATAAAACATCATTCCCTTCACGACGCACCAATACTGTCTCAGCAGTTTTACTCGGTGTCGGCCATGACTGGATAAGAGGATAAAGAAATTGGTAGGGATCGATCCGCAATACTATCAGACCAACAGGAATACTCTCTTTGCCATGAGGGATGAGCGGGACAAAAAGCCCAATACGGATAGCATTGCTCACTTTACTTCTGTATAGGTCAGAGAAAATAATCTTCCTGTTTTTCATTGCCTCAGCAAACAGCATTCTTGCATCAGGCCCAAACAGGTCTTTCTCGTCATGGACTGATAAACGCACGTTACCTTTTGCATCAATAAGAAGGATGTTTTGATAACCATAAAATTTCTGTATAGTTGTCAACCACTCAATTATTTCTCTTTTGTATATTGATAAGGATGGATTTCTGAGCCACTCCTGAATTTTGTCTATAATTAAATGATTATTAAAAATTACTGTTGCATCTCCGAGGCGTTCATTTCTCCAGTCTGTAATCTGTTTTACCTTTAAGTCGGCAATTGCAGTGAGCTCTTCTTGTAGTTGTTTTGTGATAAGTTGTTTCTCATGTGTGTAATAGAAGAAACCACCAGTCCATATGGATATGGACAGAATAAGGAAGATGATAATAAGATGCCAGGGATTTTTTCCTGATTTCAGTTCAGATTGCATTTTGGATATTGCCTCCCTTATGAGAATATTCGAATAAATGGGATAGCCATTTATCAAAAATTTCATCTTCTCTTTGCATTACACACCCCTGCACCCCTCTCAAGAGGGGAAAAGACCTTTTTTCTCTCGTACCCCATTCCTTGTATCTCAACTTCTTCACTTCTCAACTTCTTCACTTCTCAAAAGTCTCTTTACCAACTCCGGTAATTCCATTGTATTAATTGTTTACTTTCCAGATTAACTACTTATTTATCTTTTTCTTTTCTCATTTTTAATTATACCTAATCTGAGCGATTCATAGGTAATAAAAACATAGAAAAAATCACTTAGAGGGCGATAGAACCTTGTTATAATAGGTTTGCAAAACAACAAAAAAATATCACCCAATAAGTGAGGAAATTATGAAACAAAGAGAAAACAAAAGCAAGTGCAAAATCAGCAAAGTAGAGGTAACGGCAGATACATTGACAGGCAGAGGGGGGA
>VGWZ01000007.1 GCA_016873595.1 Nitrospira sp. | reverse complement strand
CAGGCATTGTGAGGGTGAAGATCTATAAAGGGAACTGTTTTGTTGTAGGGAGGAAATCTCCGAATTCTCTGTATCATCCGGAGCTTGCAACATTTGAGGCCGAGGGTGGATATAATCAGAAAGATGCAGAAGGATTTATTAAAATAAATGCCCTGAGGCTAAAGTTAAAAAAATTGAAAAATCAAGGCAAAAGGTAATTATCTCAATCGGATTAAATTATGTCAGAACTTAAATACTGGATTGCGCTATCTATGCTGTCGGATGTGGGTCCTGTTGTGTCCAGGAAATTACTCTCAGTGTTCAGGACACCTGAAAGTATATTCACTGCAAAGATTGATGATCTCCTTTCTGTAGATGGAGTTGGGATAAACAGGGCAAAAAATATAAAAAGTTTTTCGTCATGGAAGGACGTGGAGAGACGGATTAATGTCCTTGAAAAAAGAGGGATAAAGGCGGTAAGTTTTGGTGAGTCCTCATATCCGGAAATGCTCAGGGAAATAGAGGATGCCCCTATCATCATTTATATGAAGGGGGATATCCATCCTCAGGACAGATATGCAGTTGCAATTGTTGGTTCACGCAAGCCAACTCCCTATGGGACATCGGTTACAGAAAAGATTTCAGAAGATCTTGCAGCTATGGGATTTACTATTGTAAGTGGTATGGCAAGAGGCATTGATGGTATATCACATAAAAGTGCGTTAAGAGCTGGTGGGAGAACCATAGCGGTACTTGGTTCAGGACTTGACAGACCTTATCCACCAGAGAACAAAGGATTAATGGATAAAATTGTGAGCTCCGGTTGTGTGATAAGTGAGTTCCCTCCAGGGACTCCTCCTGACAAAGAAAATTTCCCCCGGAGAAACAGATTAATTAGCGGACTTTCTCTGGGTGTCCTCGTCATAGAGGCTACCTCTGACAGCGGCTCACTCATTACTGCAGGATACGCCCTTGAACAGAATAGAGAAGTATTTGCAGTGCCTGGTAATATCACCTCACCTACGTCAGAAGGGACAAACAACCTTATAAAAAGAGGCGCGATGCTTACAAGAAAAGCAGATGATATTGTGGAGGAACTCGCCCCTGTGTTAAAAGGATTTATCAAATCGAAGGAGAAGGCAAAGATGGAAGTAACAGATGAAGAAATGAACCTTTGTAATATGCTCACTGGAGAGCCAAAGCATATAGATGTTATTTCTCGGGAAAGTAGATTACCGTCATCAAAGATACTTGGGGTCCTTCTTGGACTCGAACTGAAAGGCATTGTCAGGCAAACAACTGGCAAGAGGTTTTATCTGGCATGAACAATCTTGTAATCGTTGAATCGCCTGCAAAGACAAAGACCATACATAAGATACTCGGAAAAGAATTTACCGTGAAGGCATCGATTGGTCATATAAAAGACCTTCCCGAGAAAGATCTCGGGGTCGAAATTGAGAATAATTTTAAACCCAATTATGTGGTAATCCCCGGCAAGGAGAAAGTGATTAAAGAACTGAAGAAGGCATCAAAAGAGGCCGACAAGGTATTTCTTGCTCCCGATCCCGATCGAGAGGGTGAGGCAATCGCATGGCATATTGCTCATGAAATATCGGAGAAAAAATCTCAACCCTTAAATGAGAAGATCTACAGGATAGTTTTTAATGAGATAACAGAGCGGGCTGTAAGAGAAGCAGTTAAAAAACCGGAAAAAATAGATATGAACAAAGTTGATGCCCAACAGGCCAGAAGGATACTTGACAGGCTTGTTGGGTACGGGCTCAGCCCTCTTCTCTGGAGGAAGGTCAGGAGAGGTCTGAGTGCAGGGAGAGTTCAGTCTGTTTCTGTAAGACTTGTTGTAGAAAGAGAGCGTGAGATAGAGGCATTCAAACCTGAAGAATACTGGAGTATACGTGCAGAATTTGAAGGTTCTCAACCTCCTGTGTTCTGGGCAAGACTCTACAAAACAAGTCAACAGCCGAAAACAGATAGTAAATCCCTTATCCCTGATGGAGAGGCTGCAAATGCAATTGTTGCTGATTTAAATGATAAAGAATTTGTACTGAGCAAGATAGAACGTAAACAGAAGAAGAGAATGCCCTACCCGCCATTTATTACAAGCACTCTTCAGCAGGAAGCAGCAAGGAAACTGAGATTCCCGGCGAAAAAGACCATGTCAGTAGCACAACAGCTCTATGAAGGAATAGAACTTGGAGAGGAAGGTGCAGTAGGACTCATTACCTATATGAGAACAGATTCGCACAGGGTAGCATCAGAGGCTCAAGAGTGGGCAAGGAAATTCATTGAAAAAGTCTATGGGAAAGATTACATACCTGAAAAACCACCTATTTATAAAAGCAAGGCATCCGTACAGGATGCGCATGAAGCAATAAGGCCAACATATCCTGATAAAAGACCAGAAGAGATTAAACAATTTTTCTCAAAAGACCAACATGCACTTTACACACTGATATGGAATCGTTTCATAGCAAGCCAGATGTCGCCAGCACAACTTGAGCAGACGACATTTACTATTGAGAGCGTGCACGCCGGACAGCCTGTCAGTTTATATGAACTCAGGGCAACCGGTACTGTCATACGTTTTAATGGTTTTATGGCTCTTTATATTGAAGGGAGAGATAATGGAGAAGAGGAAGATGGAGAGCTCCTCCCAGCGTTAAAAGAAGGGGAGACATTAAAACTTCTCAATTTACTCCCGAGGCAACATTTTACAATGCCACCACCACGTTATTCAGAGGCATCACTTATCAAAGCGCTCGAGGAAAGGGGTATTGGCAGACCGAGCACCTATGCAGCAATCCTTTCAACAATTCAGAAAAGGAAATATGTTCATAAGACAGAAGGGAAGTTTTTTCCGACTGAACTCGGTATCGTGGTAAATGATTACCTCGTTGAAAGATTTCCTGAACTCATCGATATAGGTTTTACTGCAAAGATGGAGGATGAACTTGACCGCATAGAAGATGGAAAGATGAAATGGGTAAAGGTTGTAAGAGAATTTTATAACCCCTTTAGCCATGACCTCACTGAGGCGATAAAAACCACAGGCAAGGTAAAGCCAAAGGATATACCAACCGAGGCAATATGTGAGAAGTGTGGACTTCCAATGGTCACCAGGTGGGGAAGACACGGGAGGTTTATGGCATGCACAGGGTTCCCCAAATGTAAAACCACGAGACCTATTAAGACAGAATCTGCAGAACACAAAACACATGACATAGAAAAAATTACTCAGCTCACAGAAGAAAAGTGTGTGAAATGCGGTGCTCTAATGGTGCTCAAATCAGGGAGATATGGTAAATTTCTTGCCTGTTCAAAGTATCCTGAATGCAAAAATACAAAACCTCTTTCCACAGGAATAAAATGTCCTAAGGACGGAGGAGATATTGTAGAGAGACGTTCAAGAAAAGGAAAACCGTTCTGGAGCTGCAGTAACTATCCCAGATGCAGATTTGCAACATGGTATAAACCTGTGCCTCAAAAGTGTCCCAAATGTGGTACAGATTTCCTTCTTGAGAAAAACAATAAAGGAGGAACAATACTATTTTGTCATAAAAAAGAGTGTGGATATAAAGAAACTGAAAAAGCACCCTCAGAAGAAGCTGTATGAGACCTTTTATCATAGGGATTGGCGGTGCGCATAGTGGCGCTGGGAAAACCTCTATTGCTTCATTGATTCTTAAAAGGCTTAAAGGTTGGGGTGCGATAAAATATACAAAAACCTCTCTCTACTGCTCCATAACAGATGATAGAGAAATTCTTTCAGAAGAGGGGAAGGACACAAAAAGGTTACTGGATGCTGGTGCTGAAAGGGTACTCTGGGTTCAGTCTCCTGCCCCTGAACTCGAAGAGATTCTTCCGATAGCAGCAGGAAGGCTCGCTGATCTTAAAGGTATCCTCGTTGAGGGTAATAGTGCAATTGAGTTTTTAAAGCCTGATGTGGTGATATTCATATCCGGAACTGAGGGAAGATTCAAGAAAAGTGCAGAAAAAATACTGAGCATGGCAGATGTTGTTATCTTTGAAAAAGACCCTCCACCAAGAACACCTGAAGCTGCTAAAAAATTTCGTAGTGATGACATGGAAGGATTTTTGAACTTTATAAAAGGACTTCTTCCTCTTTAAACAAAAGGTCATTTTAAAAAAAATCATCTCAAAAGCAATTAACAGATTGTCTTATCTCAGAGGCTTCATCAAAATAGCAAACAGTCCAATTGAGTTTTTAAAGCCTGATGTTTTAAAATTCATATTACTTATAAAACTACCTGAGGTACCTGATAACTTTATACTGAAATGAAAGATAGAGTGGTAGAAGAGGTGAAGAAGAGAGCGGTTAAGGGTAAACTCCCTTGTCTTACTGCGAGGAGGATTGCAGAGGAGCTTGGTGTTTCTTATAAAACTGTTGGTGAGGCTGCTGACAAGCTTAAAGTGAAAATAACCAATTGCCAGCTTGGCTGTTTCTGATGGGAATGATCCTTTTTGACCTTCTATTTGAACTTGCCCTGATATTTTATTTTGCGGCAACGATTGTCAGCATTATAGAGCTTTTCAAGGATACAAAAGTCACTTCAAAAATCATCCTTTCATTGGCCGGGACTGGGTTTGCCTTTCACACGGTGAACATTATTTATCGTTATGTGACAGCGGGCCATATTCCTATAACAAATTTCCACGAGGCAACATCTTTTTTCTCCTGGTGCATAGTTCTCATTTTTTTCATGTTAGCATTCAGATACAAAATTAAACTCCTCTCTTCTTTCATAATGCCTATTGTATTTGTTCTGATGCTTTCATCTTCCATGCTGCCAAGAGAGATAAAACCCTTAAGTCCCGTATTGCAGAGTTATTGGCTTGAAATACATACCGTTATTGCCTTTCTCGGTAATGCTGCCTTTGCCCTTGCGTGCGGGATAGGGATCATGTACCTTGTGCAGGAACACCATGTAAAATCCAAGCGGCCTGGAGGGCTCTTTGGGAGATTGCCAAGTCTTCAAACTCTTGATGAATTAAATTACCGATTGATAACCCTGGGGTTTCCTTTACTTACACTTGCAATAATAACAGGTGCGTTATGGGCAGAGAGCGCATGGGGAAGTTACTGGAATTGGGACACGAGAGAGGTCTGGTCACTTATCACATGGTTTATCTATGCGATTGTGCTTCATGCCAGACTTGTGGCCGGGTGGAGAGGGAAAAGGGCTGCACTATTATCCATAATCGGTTTTCTCACAATTCTGATCGCCTTTTTCGGTATTAAATTACTCCGAAAAGGTCTCCATGTTTTCCTATGAAGGTCATTGTAGTAGGACTCAATCATAAAACTGCTGAAATAGAAGTCAGAGAGAAAGTAGCCTTCGATGGCTCTAAACTCGATGAGGGCCTCTTGAGTTTAAGAGGACTCCCTGAAATAGAGGAGGCCATGATACTTTCTACCTGTAACAGGGTAGAACTGTATGTAAATGTGAAAGATCCAGTACAAGCATCTGAATCCATCAAGACCTTTCTCTCAGAATTCCACAATGTGAACAGGGAGTTGCTTGATAAATCCCTCTATATCTATGATGATATCAATGCAGTGAGACATATCTTCAGGGTTGCATCAAGCCTCGACTCCATGGTTATCGGTGAACCTCAAATCCTCGGACAGGTAAAAGATGCCTTTGAAATGGCTCTCGAGAAAAAGACAACAGGCATCCTTCTGAACAGACTGATGAAAAAGACGATCTCTACGGCAAAGAAGGTGAGGACTGAGACGAGGATAGCTGAAAACGCTGTCTCTATAAGTTTTGCTGCGGTTGAACTTGCAAAAAAAATCTTTACTAATCTCTCAGGGAAAGTAAGCATGCTTTTAGGTGCAGGAGAGATGGCTGAACTTGCAGCAAGGCATTTGATAAGCAATGGCGTGAAAGAAGTTATTGTCGCAAACAGGACATACGAACGGGCTTGTGAGCTTGCAAGGGATTTTAATGGGAGACCTGTAAAGTTTGATGGGTTTCTTCAGGAAATGGTACGTACTGATATCGTGATCTGTTCAACAGGCGCCTCACGCTATGTGCTCATGAAGGATCAAATGCAGAAGGTGATGAAAGAGCGAAAGCAAAGATCGGTTTTCATTATTGATATCTCTGTGCCGAGGAACATAGATCCTGAGATTAACGCTCTGGATAACGTGTATCTCTATGATATTGATGACCTTCAAGGTATTGTTGATACGAACATGTTTGAAAGGAAGAAAGAGGCAGAGAAGGCAGAAAAGATAATTGAAGAAGAGATCGAACCTTTTCTTAAATGGCAGTCTTCCCTCGATTCTGTGCCAACCATTATTGCCTTAAGGGATAAAGCAGAGGAAATTAAAAGAGAAGAAATCACCAGGCTTTTACATAAAATCCCTGAGCTTGGAGAAAAGGAGAAAGAGGCTATCGAGTATATGACAACCGCTATTATCAATAAGCTTATTCATCCACCCACCGCAGCATTGAAAGAAGATTCTGAAGATAGAGATATACTGATCGCAACGATAAAGCGGCTCTATGGCATAAACGGAGAAGAAAAAAAGTAATAGAGACGATAGGTTAAGATGAAAGAAAATAAGGTTATTATTGGTACACGTGGAAGCAAGCTTGCTTTATGGCAGACAGAGTGGGTTAAGTCTGAACTTGAAAGGACAAACCCGGGAGTCGAAGTTGTATTAAAAAAGATTAAAACAACAGGTGATGTGATTTTAGATGTGCCCCTTGCAAAGGTGGGTGGCAAAGGTCTCTTTGTCAAAGAGATTGAGGAGGCACTCCTGAGGAATGATATAAATCTCGCTGTCCACAGCATGAAGGATGTTCCGACTGAATTGCCGAACGGTCTTCATATAGCGGCAATTTGCAAAAGGGAAGACCCACGTGATGCGATAATAATAAGTCAAAAATCAAAAATCAAAAATCAAAAATTTAAGGATCTTCCCGAGGGTGCTCATATCGGGACAAGCAGTCTCAGGCGTTCCTGTCAGCTTTTGTATATACGACCTGATCTGAATATTACACAGCTGAGAGGAAATCTTGATACAAGAGTAAGAAAACTTGATGAAGGGCAGTTTAATGCCATAATCCTTGCTGTTGCAGGTGTCAAAAGGCTTGGACTTCAGAGCAGGATAACAGAGATATTGTCTCCTGAGATAAGTCTTCCTGCAATTGGTCAGGGAGCTATAGGGATAGAATGCAGGATTAATGATGAATTCATGAATACCATAGTCAGCCCATTAGACCACAAAGAGACTTCAGCATGTGTGAGGGCAGAGAGGGCATTTCTCAAAAAGCTTGGGGGTGGTTGTCAGGTGCCAATCGCAGCCTATGCGAGGATAGAGCAAAGGGCAAAGAGCGAAGAGCACAGGATACAGACTTCTTATTCCGAACTCCGAACTCCGAACTCCGAACTTAACTTATTACTTATCATTGATGGTCTTGTAGGAAGTGTCAGTGGTGAGAAGATTATAAAGGGACATTTGGAAGGAAAACCCGAAGATCCTGAAATTCTCGGCATCAAACTTGCTGAAGACTTACTCGCAAGGGGAGCGAAAGAAATACTTCAAAAAATTTACCGGGTTTCCTAAACACAAACGTTAAGCAGGACCTTCTTCACTTTCAATCTTCTCGAGTTGCTCTCTTTTTTCCTTACAATCTATACAGTAAATCGCATAAGGAAGGACTTTCAATCTCTTTTCGCTTATATCTCCTCCACAATCCTCACATTTACCATACGTGCCTTCATCGAGTTTTCTGAGGGCTTCGTCTATCTTGACGAGAGTTTCTCTATGGATACCTAACTGCTTAAAGCTTATATCCTCTGATAGGTCAACAACTGACCAATCGCCATTATCGAGAGCGGTATCTACCAGCTGTCTTGTCTCTCCCTTTATATACTTGGATATCTCTAACTTTGTCTCTTTGAGGATCTCTTCTCTTTTTAGAATGAGAGCCTTTCTCAAAGCAGCCTTTTTCTCATCTTCTGATATTTTTTCTCTAACTCTGGTTATCTTTTTTCTCTGGACTGGTTTTGGCTTTGTCTTAGCTTTAATTTTAATCTTAGTCTTTATCTTTGTCCTTGTCTTAGTTTTGATCTTTGGTTTTAACGATGGTTTTTTGGCAACTCTCTTCACCGTTTTTTTGGCAACTTTTTTTACAGTCTTTTTGTCAGGTTTTTTAATCTTCTTCATATTCTTAGCAAGTTTTTTAATCTTTTTCTTTGGAGTTTTCTTAGCTTTCTTAGCTGGCATTACTTTCCTCTTGCTTTTCACTTCCCTGTGATTTTTCTTCTCCTTCTTTGAATACCTCGATGATGCTTCTCACATTTATACCTGCTGCCTGAAGTGCTTTCTTAATATCTATCAGCTTTGCATCTGTTACCTTCACTATGAAGTTACGGTTTATCACCTTATACCTCCATGATTTCTTTTTCTTTGTGCCTTAAAGTTTCATCCACTTTAGCGATATAAGAATCTGTGATCTTTTGAATTTCTTCCTGTGATTTTTTGACATCGTCTTCACTGAGGTGTTTTTCTTTTTCGTGTTTTTTAAGTTCATCGTTTATATCTCTCCTGATATTCCTTATTGTTACTCTATATTCTTCTGCTTTTTTCTTTACTATCTTTACGAGTTGTTTCCTTCTCTCCTCTGTGAGTGGAGGGATATTTATTCTAATTAACTTCCCGTCATTTACAGGCGTAATGCCAAGGTCTGACTTCATAATCGCCTTTTCGATATCGGGAATGATTTTTGGGTCCCAAGGCTGTATCGCGATCTGACGGCTATCAGGGAGGCTTAGGCTTGCAAGTTGTTGAAGCGAGGTGTGTGTATCGTAATAGTTTACTGTTATCCCATCGAGGAGTGCGAGAGAAGCCCGTCCTGTTCTGATAGAAGAGAACTCTTTTTTCAGTGCCTCGATGGCACTGCCCATTCGATCAATGACTTTTCTTTTTAACTCTTGTTCCATTATTCCCCCTCACAAGAGTTCCTAATTTTTTGCCTTCGATAATCTTTCTTATATTGCCCTTTCCTTTCAGGTTAAATACAAGGATCGGGATGTTGTTTTCCATGCAGAGCGTAATCGCAGTCGAATCCATGACACTAAGCCCCTTAGTGAGCATATCAATGTAAGTGACTGTACTATATTTTTTTGCTGAAGGGTTTTTCACAGGGTCTGATGAATATATGCCATCAACCTTTGTTGCCTTGAGTATCACATCTGCATCAATCTCTATGGCCCTCAAAGCTGCAGCAGTATCAGTAGTGAAGTATGGGTTACCTGTACCTGCAGCAAAGATGACTGCTCTTCCCTTCTCAAGATGTCGTATTGCCTTACGTCTTATATATGGTTCTGCAAGTTCCTTCATCTCTATTGCGGACTGGACCCTTGTGGGCACTCCATGTTTCTCAAGAGAGTTTTGAAGTGCAAGGGCATTGATAATGGTTGCGAGCATTCCCATGTAATCTGCAGATGCCCTTTCTATTCCCTCTACACTCGCTTCAGATCCCCTGAAGATGTTTCCTCCGCCTATGACTATTGCAACTTCAACGCCTTTCGATAGAGCTTCCTTTATCTCCTTAGCCATGTAATCAACGGTAGATGAGTCAATTCCATATTTTCTGTCTCCCATCATGGCTTCACCACTTATCTTAAGGAGTATCCTCTTGTATTTCAAACCTTTCATCTCTGGGCTGTCTCTCCAAGCTGAAACCTGACGAATCTTTTTATGACGACATTTTCACCTAATTTTGCAATCTTCTCAGTGACAATGTCTTTAATTTTCTTTTTTTGTTCAGGGTCTTTAATAAAGATCTGGTCAATAAGGCAGGTGTCTGTATAAAATTTCTCGAGCTTTCCCTCTATAACCTTCTCAACAACATGTGATGGCTTGTCTGTAACCTGCGCCCTGTATATTTCCTTTTCTCGATCTATGACATCCTGTGGCACCTCATCTCTTGATAAGTAGAAAGGAGTTGCAGCAGCGATATGCATGGCGATATCCTTAACAAGTTCTTTAAAATCCTCTGTTCTTGCCACAAAGTCTGTCTCGCAATTCACCTCAACCATTGTCCCGATTTTGCCCATATGTATGTATGAGCCGATAAGTCCTTCTGAGGCTATTCTCCCTGCTTTTTTTGATGCGGATGCAAGACCTCTCTGCCTGAGCAAATCTACAGCCTTTTCAAAATTTCCATTACTATCAGTAAGTGCCTTTTTGCATTCCATCATGCCCGCACCTGTCTTTTCCCTGAGGTCCTTTACCAGTTCTGATGAGATTGTTGTCATTCTGCTCCCTCTGCCTCTTCCTGCTGTATTTTCTCCTCTACCTCATGTTTTTCAGCCTCTTCTGCCACACTCTTTGAGAGAGTCTCCTTGCCTTCAAGTACCGCATCTGCAATTTTCGAGGTAATAAGTCTTATGGCTCTTATCGCATCATCATTGCCCGGGATCACATAATCAACCTCATCCGGGTCACAGTTTGTATCTACTATCGCAACGATTGGCACAGAGAGTTTTCTTGCCTCAGCTATTGCGATTCTTTCTTTCTTGGGGTCTACGATAAACACGGCCCCTGGAATGCCCGGGATATCTTTAATACCTGATAGATTTTTTTCTAATTTATCCTTTTCCTTTTCCATGCTGGCAACTTCTTTTTTAGGAAGCAAATCCAAAATGCCATCTGCTTTCATAGATTCAATCTTTTTCAGCCTTTCTATGCTTTTCTTTATGGTAGAAAAGTTTGTAAGCATACCACCAAGCCATCGCTGGTTCACATAGAAAGCACCAGCCCTTACTGACTCTTCTTGAATAGAATCCTGTGCCTGTTTTTTTGTCCCAACAAAGAGGACAGGCGTTCCTGTTAAGGCTACCCCTCTTATGAAATTATAGGCATCTTCAAGCCCTTTTAATGTCTTCTGGAGGTCAATGATATAGATACCATTTCTTTCTCCAAAAATATATTTCTTCATCTTGGGATGCCACCGCTTAACCTGATGACCAAAATGTACACCAGCCTCCAGAAGCTCCTTAATTGTTGCTACCATATTCTTTTTAATCCTCCTCTTTCTTCAAGCTCGTTTTTTATTCTGCTCTACGAGTCATCGACTTTCTGACTACTAACCCGTCGTATTAATAACGACACAGAAACTACCGAGTAGCCTCTTAAGGGGTAGAGCCTAAAGGTCTCAAAGCCTAACATAAAAATATCTTTTTTGCAAGGGGATGGCGAGCTGAGGAACGGGAAAATAGGGCAATTTGACTACCTACTGTAAATTCTGGCATGCTAATACGATTATGAAAAGAAATATTATTTTTGTCTTCGCAGGCATTATCTTATCGTGTTGGATCTATGTAATAGTAGAACTGCTGATTCCGTTTCCGTTCGTCAGTAAAAGTAGAGAGATTGTAATACCGAAAGGTGCCACATTCAGGCAGGCTGTTGAAATCCTTTCAAAAGAAAGACTCATGCGAGATAAAAACCTCTTCCTTTTTGTTGGCAGAGTAAGTGGTCTTGATAGAAAGATTAGGGCTGGATACTATTCAGTCTATGGGTCAATGAGTCCGCTCGACATTTTCAAAATGCTGAGGAAAGGGCAGATAGTAGAATATGAGATCACAATAGTTGAAGGAGATTCACTCAGAGAAATTGCGGAGAAACTTTCAGAAAAAGGCATTATAACTAAAGATGATTTCAAGATCCTTTCGTCAGATGAAGACTTTCTTGCTTCATATACTATTGATGCCCCGACATTTGAAGGGTATCTCTTTCCTGAAACATATAAAATCCCAAAAGGAATGGATCCTGAAGATGCGATAGGAATGATGATAAACAAGATGCGTGAAAAATATTCGGGTAAACTCAGGGCAAGGATATCTGAAATCGGTCTCTCAGAAAGAGAGGTACTCACTCTTGCATCGATTATCGAGAAAGAGGCAGCCACAGATGAAGAGAGACCATTAATCTCTGCTGTATACCATAACAGACTCAGAAAAGGAATTCCGCTTCAGGCAGATCCTACCTGTATTTACGGAATAAAAAGTTTTAGAGAAAAAATAACGACAAAAGATTTGCAACGAAGAACACCATATAATACCTATGTCATTAAAGGACTCCCACCCGGACCTATTGCATCGCCAGGTATCAAATCAATTATCGCAGCGATGTATCCTGCAGATGTTCCCTATATCTATTTTGTGTCGAAAAATGATGGTACACACAGGTTTTCAGTAACACGGGAAGAGCATATATCTGCAGTGAAGTCTTACAGAGAAAAGAAACAGGCGAATAATAAAGAGAAGAGTAAAGAAGGAAAGAAGCTCAATGAAAACTTATAAAAGTGAGAGAAAAAGAACAAGGACAATTTATGTAGGTCATGTGCCTGTTGGTGGAGGAAATCCAATTGTTGTACAGTCCATGACCAAGACAGATACGAGAAATGTAAAGTCAACCATAAATCAGATTAGCTCACTCGAGGCTGAAGGATGTGAAATCGTAAGGCTTGCAGTGCCTGATACAGATGCAGCAAAGGCTCTTGGAAAGATTAAGAAATCTGTACATATACCTTTGATAGCTGACATTCACTTTGACTGGAGGCTCGCCCTTAAATCAATAGAACAAGGCAGTGATGGTCTGAGGATAAACCCGGGGAATATAGGTGCGAAGTGGAAAGTAAAAGAGGTTGTCACTGCTGCACAAGAAAAAGGGATTCCTATACGAGTCGGAGTAAATGCAGGTTCCCTCGAGAGAGAATTATTTAAAAAATATGGTGGTTCAAAACCAGAGGCCCTTGTTGAGAGTGCAGAAAGACAGATACATGTACTCGAAGGAATGAATTTTACAAATATTAAGGTATCTCTGAAAGCATCAGGGGTAATGAAGACAGTTGAAGCATACAGGTTATTTTCGGAAAGATATGACTATCCGCTCCATATAGGAATATCAGAGGCTGGTCCTCCATTCACAGGGACAATAAAGAGCTCTGTTGGACTTGGAATATTACTTTCAGAAGGGATAGGAGACACCATAAGAGTATCTCTTACTGCTGAGCCAGAAGAAGAGGTGCATGTTGCCTATGAGATACTTAAATCACTTGGGCTGAGAAAGAAAGGCATTGATATCATATCCTGTCCCACATGTGGAAGGTGCAGGATTGATCTGAAGAGACTTGCAACAGAGGTTGAATCAAGACTCAGGAACATTGATAAACCAATAAAGGTTGCCGTTATGGGGTGTGTTGTCAATGGGCCCGGAGAGGCAAGAGAAGCTGATTTCGGAATAGCCGGTGGAAAAGGCAGAGGAATTCTTTTTAAAAAAGGTAAGGTAGTGAGGCAAATAAAAGAGCGTGAGCTTCTTGATGCACTTCTTAAAGAGATAGAGGAGTAATTATTTATTGATCATACGTCAGTGTTTGACAAAGTTATCTTTCTTTAGATAATTTATAGTGAGGGGCTTGCTTACCTGAGAAGATTTTAAACATGTCTGATAATTCAAAGAGGTTAGCATGGAGATAATACGAGTACCACGCATCATGCACGATACATCCATGAAATTCTGTATGACAGGGCGGACTATAGGATTTGTGCCGACAATGGGTGCCCTTCACGAAGGCCATCTCAGTCTGGTCAGAAGGGCGAAATATGAGAATGATGTTGCAGTAGTAAGTATCTTCGTGAATCCGATCCAGTTCGGACCTTCAGAAGACTTTGAGAAGTATCCAAGGGATATCGAAGGTGATACAGAAAAGCTAAAAAAAGAAGAGGCGGATATAATTTTCATGCCTGAAATATCCTCTCTATATCCAGATGGTTTTTTGACCCACATAGAAGCAGAAAAGATTTCAGAAAAGCTCTGTGGCGCCTTCAGGCCAGGCCATTTCAGAGGAGTAGCAACAGTGGTCACAAAACTTTTGAATATTGCAAGACCAACAAGGGCATATTTTGGATTAAAGGATTTCCAGCAATATGTGATTATTAGGAAACTCGTAAAAGACCTTAACATGGATATTGATATAGTTGGGTGTCCAACAGTACGAGAACAGGATGGCCTTGCAATGAGTTCAAGAAACGCATACCTTGATAGAGTACAAAGGGAAGCAGCTCCAGTCATATACAGATGTCTTACTGAAGCCTCTGAGCTCATAAAATCTGGAATAATCAATGCTCAGTATATTAAAGAGTTAATGCATGAAAGACTCCTGAAAGAACCTGCGGTCTCAGTGATTGATTATGCAGGAGTGTATGAGCCAGAAACATTTGATGAGCTTTCTGAGATAAAGGGGGATACACTGCTTGCAGTGGCAGTGAGGATCGGAGGGACGAGGCTCATCGATAATATGCTGGTTGAAAGCAGAGAAAACCCTGATCTGAATTCAGGAAATATCAAAAATAAAGTTTCTCAAAAGAAGGAAATATAAATGCTTCAAAGAGTTCACATACAGATACTGGACAATCCAATGGAAAATATTCTTCTCAATGTTGAGGAGTTCGAAAGCCCTATAACAAACAGGGCACTTGCAGAGAATCTCGGAAAAGAGCTGAATTATTTTTATCCATCTGTTGTATTTGTAGAATATATTGACCTGTTCATGGACGGTGAAGAAGATTTTGATGATATTAGGGAACTTTTAAGTCTTGGGGCGATAACTACCCCAGTGGTGTTAATAAACGGGGTGATCAAAATACATGGTGGCATCGCAGCATCAGTAATAAAGAAAGAAGTAGAAAGACTGCTCTCTTCGGGGCCGGCACATTAGAAAGTGAGAAGCGGGAAATGAGAAGTGGAAAATGAAGAATGAATATTTCCTATTTTCCCAGGTTCTTACTTCTTAATATCAATTGCTTTACTTTCGGGAAAAGCCTTAAATGAGTGTGCGGCAGAAAGAGCGCAGACATATATTCATCCATAAAGCCTCTGGATACGGAAAGTTCTATATAGGTCATCTTTGACGCAATGACTCCTGCCTCTCTTCGGAGATCCTTAGAAAGAAGACATAAGTACGCCCCTGTAATTGAGGCGTTCCCGAGGATCGTGAATTTGTTTTTTGGCAGTTCAGGGAGCATTCCCAAAATAATGGCTTTGTCAATATCGAGATAATTACCGAATCCTCCTGCAATGTAAACCCTCTCAATTGCTTCCAGGTTAAAGCCGACCTCTTTTATAAGGAGGGACACCGCCGCATATATTGCAGCCTTTGCCCTGAGAATATTCTCAATATCAACTTCTGTAAGAACAATTTCCCTCCCGTCTTTTTTGTAAATCAGAAACTCAGGGCCGTCTGTTCCGTCTCTTATCCTTCCAGTCCTGGTGCTTCTCACAAACTTGCCTTTCCTGTCTATTATCCCTGTAAGAAACATCTCAGAGATAGCGTCTATCATTCCTGATCCGCAAACACCTAAAGGTTCTCCATCCCCGATGACTTTACATACAGGCTCAAATGTTTTGGGGTCTATCTTTATAGATTCTATTGCACCTTCTGTTGCCCTCATGCCGTGTCGTATACCACTTCCTTCAAAACATGGGCCTGCAGAGCATGCAGCAGCGACAAGCCACTCATTATTTCCTATGACAATCTCTCCGTTTGTGCCTATATCCATAAAAAGAGCAACCTCGCTCTTTCTATGCATCTTTGACGCAAGGACCCCTGCAACAATGTCACCACCAACATAGCTCGCAACACAGGGCACTGTATAAATAAGAGATTTGGTGTTAATCTCAATCTTCGCAGTCTCTGCCTTCCATCGTGGGAAAAAAGTCACTGCAGGAATATATGGTTCCTCTCTGATAGAGGCAGGGTTGATTCCCCAGAATATATGGGACATAGTAGTATTTCCTGCGATCACCGCTGATTCAATGTCTTCTCTGTTTATGTTGTGGCTTTCCACTATAGGAACTAAAAGATTATTTATATCAGAAACAATAGAATCCCTGAGTTCACCAAGACCCTTACTTTCTGTGACATAAATTATGCGCGTGATCACATCGTCTCCATATCGTATCTGGGAATTATATGTTGAGCCCACATCTATAAGCTGTCCATCTTTAAGATTGACGAGATAGACAACAACCGTGGTTGTCCCGATATCTATCGCAATTCCATACTTGTCCATGTCCATATCAGCAGGTGAGATGGAAATAGCATCATGGCCATCTGCATATCTAAGGGCTATATTCCACTCAGCATCTCTGAGTATTTTTGAAATAGATGAGACAAACTCGTTAGGGAATCTTATTCCTATAATATCTTTTTCCTCTAATAATGCCCTTTTAAGCCTTTCGAGGTCGCTTATGTTGTTATCAATAGTAGGAGGGGGCAAATTCAATGTAATGTGTTTCACGATTGGTTGTATTTCAACATTATATGATTTTAGAAGTTCAATAAGTTCTCCTGATCTTGATAGTGCTATTTTTTCTCCTACGACAAGTTTTGATTCCTCGGGAATATCTATGAGGATGTCTTTTTCTGGGAAGGTCTGGCATGCGAGCACAATACCTGCATCTATCTCACTTGGCTGAAGTGTTCCTGAAGATTCAATCCTTGCATTTCCCTCGACAAGTCTGACACGACATTTACCGCATATGCCTTTCCCACCACAAGAAGAAACAAGATATATACCATGCCTTTTTAATGCGTGTAATAGACTTTCTCCTTCGGAGATAGTAAGGGTCTTTCCTGTGACTAATTTGATGTCCATTTTATTCCATATCAGATGCATATCAATAGAGTTGACATAATGTCAACACAAAAATTCAGCATCAGGTAAATAAAATGTTCTTTTTTCTTGTCCTTAAGCCTTGCCCTGACTAATTTTACGACATCTGCTGAAGTCTTGATACATATTTTCTCACCCAAACCTTCTTCTTTTCTTCTGGCCAGTTCAAAAGCTGCCTTTAGTTGAGCTGCCTTTGCTGGTCCAACTCCTTTAATGGCTGATAATTCCTCCAAAGATGCCTGAGAAATTCTCTGCGCATTTCCGAATAAGCTTAATAAGCGTTGTGCTGTTACCATCACTGATTCGCCTTTTATGACTCTTCCAAGTATTAAGGCCAAAAGCTCCTGCGAAGAAAGTGATTCTGCACCCAGCCTCTGAAGTCTTTCCCTTGGTCTCTTAGATTTTGGTAAGTCATGGATAGTAAAACTTTTGATATCTGTGCCCATAAAATTTTTATTGAATTAAATCTATCTGCCCTGACTCAGGGCTGATTAATTCAAGACACATTTTATAACAAAGTGAAGTATTTTTTCAGCCTGAAAGTTTTTGAAATATTATTTAGAACAGGGGGCTTGGCCGAGGCTTGCAGGTTTAATTAGGGTACAAACGAGAAAAGGGGAGGTGTTAATGCTCAATAATTAGGTACCTCTTTTGGTATAGTAAAAATTAACCAAAGGAGGCCTAGTATGCATTATGAGTATCAAATTATTTTTAAGAGATGGCTGCCAATCCTAAAGGAATATGAGCGAACGCGGTCCAAAGTCACACCTCGACCTTTCAAGTTTGTAAAAGACCTTTGTAAAGCGCACCATATCAGTGCAAAAGAGCAACTGAACAAGCTCTCTATGCCCATGGGCATGAAATGAGGTGACGCTGAGAGCATATTTTATCTGTTTTTGACTTCTCGAGTCTCTGGTTTATAAACTATAAAAGCCCGCCCTTTTTTATGTCACTTTTTTGTAAAGAATGTAGACCTAACTCTAACTCTACTCTGGTGACTATTCTTTTTTGTTTAGATTTTAGATGAGGCAATTCGAAAGCTTGACAGTATACTATTCCCAATATATAATGCTTCAATCTGAAGCGATTATTTATCCCAAATGAGTTTAATATTGATACGGGAGAGGATAAATAAAAATTCAAGGGCCACTGATTTCAGGTATTAACTGAATAAAAAGAATTAATATATCTGATTAATCCACCATTTTTATAAGCGAATCTTGGGAAAAAGGAGTGCAGATATGAGAAACGGAAATCATTCACTTATTTTTTTTCTTGTGACAATATTATGTATTTTATGCTTCACAGCCTGTAACGATAATACCAGGTCGTCGATTCCTGTAACCGGTTTATATGTTCCCGAAATGGCAAATCTGGATGCGACCATGCTTAACATACTCGAAAAGTGGGATATACCTGGTGCAGCGGTGGGTGTTGTAAAGGATGGCAGGCTTGTGTATTCAAGGGGATTTGGGTACGCCTGCAAAGAGAGCGGAGAGCCAGTACAGCCACACAGCATGTTCAGAATAGCAAGCGTATCGAAAACTATAACCGGTGTGACTGTAATGAAACTGGTGCAGGACGGACTGCTCGATATCGACAGCCCTGTGTTTGGACAGAAAGGCATCCTGAACGATCCTGAATATTCGAATATAGCTGACCAGAGGGTTTATGGCATCACTGTCAGAAATCTCCTTCAGCACACTGGCGGCTGGAACAGCAGTCTCGGATATGACCCCCAATATGATTTGGTCAACATTGCCAATGCAATGGGTGTGCCCCCGCCAGCCGACGGAAAAAGCATCATTAGATATATGCTCCAAATACCCCTGGACTTTGACCCCGGTACCGAATATCATTACAGCAACCTGGGCTACAACATACTGGGAAGGGTAATTGAGAAAGCAAGCCGATCCCAGATGAGCTATGAGGCGTATGTGAAATCAGTTATCCTGGACCCCCTTGGGGCTGATAAAATGCGAATCGCAGGGAACCTCAAGCAAAACAGGGCTTTGAACGAGGGTTGCTATTATGACATCCCTGGTGACACTGTCCCGTCCATTTATGGGACTGGTGAAGAAGCACCCCACTCTTACGGAGGTCTGCATTTCAGGGCGATGAACTCACACGGAGGCTGGATTGCATCAACGACAGACCTTCTGAGATTTATGACCGCTGTTGACGGTTTCGATACAAGACCGGACATCCTGAACAAGCCAACCATCGCCCTTATGACTACAAAACCATCTACTATTGTCAGTAACTATGCGATGGGTTGGGTAGTTGACGACGCTAATAACTGGTACCATACAGGGGCGCTTGAAACAGGCACAGCCACTATACTGGTCAGAAAGAACAATGGCATAGAATATGCGGTCTTATTCAACCGCCTCCCTCTTGACCAGTCTGATCCGCTTAATTCCCTTAAGGCTTTTTTCGATGAATTCAAGCAGATGGTCGAGGGAGCGATTTCAGAGGTCACCAGCTGGCCTTCTCACGATCTGTTCTCGGAATAGTGCCGCAGAGGGAAAATAACTCCGAAGTCAGACTTGTACATTGACATCCTCTGCTCAATCTATGGAGAGAGCGGGATCTTAAGAGTAAAGAGGCTAAAAAAAGAAACTTCATATAGCAAGATCTAAAACACTGTGTTTATTACTGGCTGTTGCATTTCAGCGTTCTATTATCGTTCCAGATTTACCCATTACAGAGGATATACGTTTAGGGGGTTTGGGACAGCCTGACATCCCTTTTGTTTTTCTTTTTAATTCACCTATATACCCCTTGACAATTTCTAAAAATGCAATAAACTTTAATCAAAGGTTAAAAAAAGGGGGTGATGTATATGAAGGTAGGGGAAATCATGACGACGAAATTTCTTGCCGTTAAGCACGATGCGAATCTGAAGGTTGTTATGAAGATTATGGCTGACAAAAATATCAGGTCTGTCTTTGTCAAGCCGAAAGACGCTGGTGATGTTCCGGGCGTTATTGCCGTAAGGGATATCGTTTTTAAAGTGCTGGCTAAAGGCATGAATCCTGCACAGGTAAAAGCATCAGATATTGTGTCAAAGCCATTGGTCTGTGTGGATAAGGATATGAAGTTAGAGTATGCCGCCATGCTGATGGACAAATTCAATATCGCCAGGGTATGGGTAAAAGAAGGGAAGGATATTATTGGCGTCGTTTCTCTCTTGGATCTCGTCAGGGCAGCTTTAAAATAGTACGAACCATTCCCCCTGCTTCCTTCAAGGTGCAGGGGGCAATTTTTTTCAAAAGATAACGTTTTTCACCAGGAAAGGTCTCATCGTCCTGGAGTCCCATATCTGTGAGCCTGTTCAACTCCAGAGACGAAGCGCCGGAGGATTGGGTTCAGGAGAGAAAAGGAAACTCAATAACTCATAGCTCGTTACTTCCGCCTTAGGCGGACTCCTCTTTAAATAAAAATAATCATCTGGTAAAATAAGTATATGAAAAAGGCAAGAATAACACTTATTGCGCAAAATAAATATCTTAGAGATAAGAAAACAAGACAGAAGATGACAGATATCAGTGTGAGGAATTTGTCATTAATTGAAGGCATCCATTACCCTGCTGTAGGGCTATCAGCAGACAGAAAAACATCAGTGCGTTAGTTTTTTAACCGACCTTTTAATTGCTGCTTTTATTATTTCTGCCAGAGGAGCATAATTGCCGCTATAACCATCCAATAAAGCCTTCAAATATGCTTCTCTATTGGGCTTCCTATTGAACGCAAAGTCTAAGGCTGGGTATTCTGCTTGAAGTGCCATCAGGTCGGCAATAAGTCTTGCAATTCTGCCATTACCATCTCTAAATGGATGGCGCGTGCATTATCAATAAAAAATTGTGAAGCCTTGATTTCTTAACCCAGAAACCAGTTGCCTTACATCTATGCTGGATTTTAATGATGTCTTCCTTCAAAATAAATCCAACCTTTATAAATCGTTCCATGATGTTATATGCAATTGGTATATAAAACTTGTTTCTCCTTGTATCTCCAATAAGAATAGCGCAGTATTTATCTGGCTTTAAAACCCTGAGACATTCTCTTGCCACTTTCTCAATCTCATCGCGGAAGACATTGATTGAATGAATGCTTGAAAGGTCTTCTTTAATCCTGCCGTCAGAATACTTGATGATATCTGCATAAGGAGGATGGGTTAGTATCAAGTCGACTGAATCATCTGGAATGGCTTCGAGTTTTTTAGCATCTCCAATGAAACATTTCTGCGGTTGAGAGTAGAGATAATTGAAATTCAATCTCTCTTTAGTGATTTTAATTGCATCTGGGTTTATATCAATGCCAATACCTTTTCTTCCTGT
This sequence comes from Nitrospira sp., assembly GCA_016873595.1. Classification (GTDB taxonomy): domain Bacteria; phylum Nitrospirota; class Thermodesulfovibrionia; order Thermodesulfovibrionales; family SM23-35; genus VGWZ01. Next base: position 3,388 of record VGWZ01000007.1, on the reverse strand, counting down.
CAATTTACATTCAATCAAGGTTGTTCCTCCGCCAACCATTGGGTCAAGGATTGTGTCACCTTCTTGTGAATATCTGAGTATAAGGTTTCTTACAACTTGTGGTGACCAGTTACCTCGATAATCGGATCGGTGGGTTGCCCAGTTGCCTCTTTTCGGAAAAGACCAAACTGTGGTGCATTCGAGGTCAAAGTTTTCAGGTTGAAACCTCTTTAAACCCAAAGCCGCCTTCTTAAGTTGTCATCCTGAACTCGTTTCAGGAACTCTCAAGACGATCTTTGATCGAATTGTGGATAGAAGTAAAGAGACTATTTGTAATAATCAAAAATCGCCTATGGATATTTTCTTAGGCGATTATTGATCTAAAAGGCAGGGCTTGTCAATAGACTATGGGCTCATTTTGATAAAGCTTGTGAGAATAGCATTGCTGCGTTTTTGTCAGGCGAGTGAGCTTTGTATCGAGATTTTATTTCAGAATCAGGTTGGTATGTATTTCTTCTCTACGCCTTCAATATATCTGCCATCTGGAAGGTTAAGCATGATTGCAATATTTTGTTGTCGAACTGCGCGTCTAAAAACCCTAACTTGCTTGTCAGTCCAGCCTTTATGAATATAATATTCTTCGTTTGATTGGCTTTTAGCCTGTGGATTATAACCATCGGATATGCTATCTAAAGGTCTGAATCTGCAATCGATTACTCGGACTCTCCATCCCCGACATGCATCAAGTTTTAACCGCATTTCTTCATACGAAAGGTCATGATTAAAAAGCATAAAGATAAATATATCATCAGGCGAATATCCCGCATCTTTTAAAACCTGTATTTGTGCTTTAATTTTAGGCCAATGCCTGTATGGTCCATCCCATGCTATGCGGGGGTGACGAAAACGCGCTTTCTTTAAAAAAATAGCAATTTCTGGGACTTTGATAAGAAGCCTTCCATCCAACCCGCTTTGACTCTCGCAATGAACTCTACTCTGATCAGGGAATTTATATTCAGCAATTTCTGAAAGAATATTTTTGATATGGGGGTTGGCTATCAAGTTGTTGTCATAAAAAACAACTGCTTCTTTTTAATTTCATTTTTGATAGATGTTTTATAGGTGACTTCTGGTTCTATTTTCCATGTGCCGCAAAAGTTACATTTTCTGAAGCAACCCCGTGACGCATGTACTATCTGATAATCAACACCTACCATATCGTAAGCAGGCTCACATTTTTCTGCTAAACCACTCCGATAAAGCCCGATTTGAACATCATCGCATCCTGATTGCTCAGCGTGTTCAGGCATTAAAGAAGCATATATGCCTCCAACTTCAATTTTTGCCTTTGGGTAAATAGTTCTGTAAAAACTGACACTATCCCACACATATTTTGACCAGTAAGTGAAAAGTGAAGTTATCTTTATTTCTTTGGGATAAGATTTGGCTGGATAATTACCTCTGTGTAGTTCAACTTTGTCTCTTTGATTTCTATGATAAGCAGCAATCTTTAAAAGCCCAATAGGCAAAAAATTATGATGATTTTTGCTTTTAGGAGGGATTGGAAAGTTTGGTTCAACTAATAAAATATTCATATAATTTTCTCAGCATATGGGTTCAGAGTCTGATCATTTATGCATTTTGATAGCCATAAAAGTCCGCCGATTCCATCGATTACATCTTGGTCATCCATTTTTCTTTTATGGCTAACTGGATTTCTAAGCACTATTATGTCATTTATTCTACGTTCAAAATTAGATTTGTCTATAAATACTGGTTCAAAAACTTGTTCCCAATTATCCTTATAAAAAACTATTTCTTTCAACTGTGTCAAATCAAAATATCCAAACTTTCTTTCATTTTGTTCTTTATCGTCTTTAAGATGAGGTTTCCTTTTAACCTCAGCGGCCCACTTGTCATCAGCTTTCTGTTTTAAATTTCCAGATAATCCTTGTTTCCACCATTTATTACTACCATAATGACGTTTTAATCTTTCCAAAATAAAATCACGTAGCCGTGGTTCTGCTTGCCGTGCTGCCTCTTCAATTCCAGAAATTGCTGGTGGTTCTTTAACAACAGGGGGAAATGGTGGTTCTTTCATTCGGGGAGGGGAATATTCTGGTATAAATTCTTGTATTTTTAAATCAAGAACTCCCGCATTATCACTTTGCGGGCCTCTGCCAGATTTACTCCTAATATCATTTTGCATTCTTTCATCAGTTTTTAGATACTCTATTAGATGAGTAAGATATTTTTCTTTAAGTATATTTTTAATTTCCTTTCTTTTGCTTGTTTGAAAAAGTGATGTTTTTTGTTTATATGCAAGATGATTTAGTATGTCATTAAATACCATTATAAATACACCAAAACCATTATTTGTGAGTAGCACTCCTTTATCACCTTTTGCCCAATCTTCCGGCCATAAGGATTTGAGAACCCCATAATAAATATTGATAAGTTGAGCTGCATTGTCTGGAGTTTTGGTTTCATCTGTGGGATGTTTGAGATGATCCCATGGTGAGTATTTTTCTATAGTTGAACAAACTGTTGTGAGGCTGAGTTTTATAGGTCTATCCGCTGGGATGCTTGGTATGTCTATGTGTCCACTTAAAGGGCCAGAATTCTCCATCCTTTTTGCGGTTTCTGCAACATTGCAACTTTTGTTTTTCATCTTTACTATCACGATAAATATCAGAATAGAGATCCCAAAGCAGATTCTTTGGGACTGATGTTTGTTTTTCATTAATTTCAACAAAGAGATTTGCTTGTTCAAGGGTTTCCATATTTACAAATGCAAGCACTGGGATCAAAACATCACGTTCAGCTCTCGCTGCACCATAAAGTCTATGTTGACCATCGATTATCCATGCAGAACCATAATATTCAGGTAGCTCAATCTGACATATTGAAACATTATCATCACACTTTTTCTCTGAAATTGTTCCTATTGGTTTTGAGAAATTGACAATGATGCTATTTGGAAAGTAGCCGCCTTCAACATCAATAAATTTTACAATTTCTTTTAGTTTAGCATTCCTAAGCATTCTTTGATAAACTTGTGAAGCTTCAACGATCCCGGTAAGATCACGATGATGAACATAGGCATATTTTAGTAGTTGTTTAGCTGAGATGATAAATGTGTAGAACGTATTTTTACCTATCTTGCCTTTGATTGCAGGGAGCTCTTTTTTTAGTACTTTATTTTTCCTATTTGCAAAAATTACTGAATATAGTTGGTATTTTGCAGAAGAACCTACTTGCTTGACAAGGTTTTCAATATATTCAATATCTTTAGCCGACCATAAGAAGATGTTTTTATCTCTCTTTTCTTTGACATATTCTTCATCTTTTTCACGTTTTTCTTGCGAACTTATTGCTATTACAATATTTATACGTCCACAATCTCGCC